>CAXBIJ010000264.1:0-5216 GCA_963975675.1 uncultured Maribacter sp.
ATGCACCTTGGAGTGATGCTTATGAAAGCATTTTATATGTTGCTTGGTCTACTATGGGTATCGGTTTGGCTTTAGGGCGTAAGAGTGATATGACTTTTGCTGCTACGGCCTTTGTTACTGCGATGTTATTATGGATTGCACACCAAAGTTGGATAGACCCATCAATTGCCAATTTACAGCCTGTTTTAGATAGCTATTGGCTAATGATACATGTTGCTGTAATTGTTGGTAGTTATGGACCTTTAACCGTTGGTATGATATTAGGGCTTGTTTCACTAATTCTGATGATATTGACCACAAAGAAGAATAAGGAACGTATGGCAATCAATATAAAAGAATTGACCATAATAACTGAATTAGCTATTACCACTGGGCTTGTTATGCTGACCATTGGCAACTTTTTAGGAGGACAATGGGCAAATGAAAGCTGGGGTCGTTATTGGGGCTGGGATCCTAAAGAAACTTGGGCGCTTATTTCAATAATGATTTATGCATTTGTGATACACACAAGATTAGTACCCGGTTTAAGAGGAAAATGGACTTTTAACTTTATGAGTGTTGTGGCTTTTGGTAGTATAATGATGACTTATTTCGGGGTTAACTTTTACTTGGCAGGTTTACATAGTTACGCTAGTGGCGCACAGGTAATTACGCCTATGTTCATCTATTACCTTGTGGCTGGAGTTTTGGCATTAGGTGGAATAAGTTATTGGAGATACAAAGTAAATTTTGGGGAGTAATTTACTCTATTAGCAAATCCATCAATTCTTCTGCGGCAACTTTTCCTTTTAGCTTAAGAAAATCTCTTGGGGTATTATCACCTAATTCAAAAACAATTGCAGGCATACCATGGTTAACGTAAAAGTAATTACGCGACACCATTGTAGGTTTTATTTCCGTAGAAGGTTTTATGTTCGTATGTTTTTGTGGTAATCTTTTGGCAATGTTTTCAATCCAGTTAAAAACAATATCTCCTTTTTTTCCAATTATGGTAGAATCTATAGGGTAGTAGATATCATCCCAAGTAGAATGAAAATCTGCGCCAAAAACAAACTCGTATCCTTCGTTTTCTTTTTTTACAAGAAAATCTCTAACGCTTTTAGTTTCTGGCTGATTAAAATATTGCCAATCTCTATTAAGGTCAATACCACCCATATTATGCCGCCAATTACCATTATCAACTCCATCAGGATTCATCAAAGGGACAACAAATAAATCAAAAGTATCTCTAAATTTTTGAGCTTTTGGTGAATCTTCGGTAAGGGTTTCAATAAAGGATTTCATTGCTAAAAACCCTGTAACTTCAGGCGGGTGCTGTCTTGAAATCACCATTACAGCTTTTTTGTTATTACCATTACCTACTTCTATTAAATTCATAACTCTTTTCTCTCTACTTTTGCCAATTTCATAAGAGGTGATATAATCTTTGGTGGTCAAAGAATCAATCCACTTTTTTACTCTGGTTGAACCATATAGTTCTTGTGCAGTAATATAAGTAGGCTTTTCACCAACATTGACCTTTATTTCTACATATTCTGGGGCGGCGTTAATACCAAATGTTCCAGAGCCATTATTTATAGCTGTATAATTTATACTGTCTAATGCCTTGAAATTTTCACCATCTAAACTAATTTTCGGGTAATACCTACTTCTAGAATCTTGATAGGTCATTTTTATAGTTATCGTTCTAGGGTTTTTAGACCACACCTTAAATGCATACCAAGGGCTAACATTAACAGGCGTATTCTCTGCTGTAATCAATGCCGTATAATGATTGTTTCCATCGAATGTAATTCCGTTTAATCGACCGCTTTCAAAATCATTACTAAAGAATAGGTTGTCCTCTTCAAAAGACCAAATGCCTTTCCACTGTTTCTGTACTGGTTTTGATAACGTAGAAACCACAGCGCTCTTGCCTTGACCTTGATAACCACGAGCTATAGGTTTTTGATTCTTACAGCCCGTTAGAATTGTAATTAGGATAGTGATATAAATTAGCTTTCTCATTTTAAGAAATATTCGTTAGGTTATTTATGTACAATTATGGATAATCAATCCTGCTCAAAGCCAATACAAGTAAATCTATTAACAAATATTGTAATGAACTTCTTTACATTCTATTTTCTTACCTTTAATCTTTATAAATTTTTTAAATGAAAGCACAAAATAAAGGGCTGAACACCATATGTACTCATGTAGGTGAATTAGAAGACAAACAACATCGTGGGGCCATATCACCACTTTATATGAGTACTTCTTATGCTTATGAAGATGTAGATGTTAAGCGTTACCCAAGATATTTCAATACACCAAATCAAGAAGGCCTTTGCAAGAAAATTGCGGCATTAGAGCATGCAGAAGCTGCTCTTATTTTTGGTAGTGGCATGGCTGCAGTTAGTACAACTTTAATGGCATTTTTGAAAGCGGGCGACCATGTGGTATTACAGCAGACATTATATGGCGGTACGTATAACTTGGTAAATGAAGAATTTAGTAAATACGGAATTGAATATTCTTTTACAGAAGGATGGAAGGCTGAAGCTTTTGAGGAAAAAATTAAAAAGAATACCAAGGTTATTTATATAGAGTCACCATCAAATCCGTTGTTGACAATTACAGACTTGAAGGCAGTAGCAACAATAGCTAAGAAACATGGGGTAATTACTATGATTGATAATACTTTTGCCAGCCCTGTGAATCAAAATCCTATTGATTTTGGAATTGATATTGTAATACATAGCGCAACAAAATACATGGGTGGTCATTCTGATATTTGTGCAGGGGCGGTTGCTTCTACAACTGAGAATATGGAACGTATTTTTAATCTGGCAAAAAATTTTGGTGGTAGTCTTAGCGATTATACCGTTTGGCTATTAGAAAGAAGTATGAAGACCATGGGTATACGGGTAAGAGCGCAAAATGAGAATGCGCTTGCTATGGCCAATTTTCTTCAAGAAAATAAAGACATAGAAAGGGTTTATTATCCTGGTTTACCTACACATGAAGACCATGAAATTGCAAAGAAACAAATGAAAGGTTTCGGCGGAATGTTATCGTTCGAGTTGAATTCAAGTTTAGACGCGTCTTTATTTCAAAAATCTTTAAAATTGATAAAATCTTCAATGAGTTTAGCTGGTGTTGAAAGTACCGTATTATCACCTACTAAAACTTCTCATGCACTAATGAGCGCAGAGGTACGTGCAGAACAAGGTATAGCTGACGGTTTAATTCGTTTTTCTGTTGGCATTGAAGAACCTGAAGATTTAATACAAGATATTTTGCAGGCCTTATCGACAATTAAAAAGAAAGCATAAGCATTAGTAGATACAAATTAGAAACATGAAGTTGGATATTTTAGTTTTTGGAGCGCATCCCGATGATGCAGAACTTGGGGCAGGCGGTACTATTGCCAAGGAGATATCTTTGGGTAAAAAAGTGGGAATAGTCGATTTAACCCGTGGTGAATTAGGTACAAGAGGGTCTGCGGAAATTAGAGATAAAGAATCGGCAGCTGCGGCAAAAGTATTAGGTGTTGCAGTTCGGGAAAATTTAAGATTTAGAGATGGTTTTTTTATCAATGATGAAACCCATCAATTAGAAATCATTAAAATGATTCGTAAATACCAACCTCATACAGTTTTGTGCAATGCTATTGATGATAGACATATTGATCATGGTAAGGGTAGTAAACTAGTTAGCGATGCATGTTTTTTAAGCGGATTAAGGCGTATTGAAACTAAAATAGGAGGGGAGAATCAAGTAGAATGGAGGCCGAAATTAGTTTACCACTATATTCAGTGGAAAAATATTACTCCTGATTTTGTAGTTGATATTAGTGATTATATTGAAGAGAAAACAGGTGCAATTTTGGCCTATACTTCACAATTTCATGATCCTAAGAGTAATGAGCCAGAAACACCAATTAGTAGTAAAACCTTTATAGAGAGTGTTCATTACAGGGCTAAAGACTTAGGTCGTTTAGTAGGTGTAGACTATGGTGAAGGATTTACGGTTGAAAGAATGATAGCGGTAGACTCGCTGGATCATTTAATTTAAGCAGATTTTTTAATAGGTTCCATAACCCTTGGCATCGTGAAATAGAAACTCGAACCTTTACCAATGGCACTATGAACCCATATTTTACCTTTGTTTTTCTCAACCATTTCTTTACATAAAGATAAACCTAGACCTGTTCCTTTTTCGTCATTTGTTCCATAAGTGGTGTGAGTAGAATCTTTTTGGAAGATTTTACCAATAGTTTCTTCGGTCATACCCATACCATTATCCTTGACGTAAATTTCGCAAGTTTTTAGTTTTTGAATCGCACCAATAATAATTTCGCCATTTGTAGGTGTAAATTTCAAAGCATTACTCAATAAGTTTCTTATGATGATATCTACCTGATTTGGGTCTGACCAAATTTGACAATTGCCTTCAATTCTTATAGCAAGTTTAATGGATTTTGACTCTGCGATTTCAGATAAAAGCGACATGTTTTCTTCAATGATGCTTTCTAGGTTTGTCGTGGTAGGTCTAGTAGTGGATCCATTCATTTGGGTTTGTCCCCAAGATAATAAGTTATTTAAAGTGAAAGATATAGAATCGATATCTACTTTAAGTTTAGGTACGAAATCCAAGAATTCATCTTTTGTCATTTCACCCTCTTTAAATAATTTTAAAAGGCCTTGAAACGCACCAATAGGACCTCTTAAATCATGGCCAATAATAGAAAATAACTTATTTTTTGTTTGATTTAACTCGTTGAGATACGCTTGTTTCTCTTCTAGATCAGCTTTATTTGAACGTAATTCTAAATTTAATTTTTTCTGAGTCTGTTCGTTTCTATATATTATAATAACAATGATTGTAAAGATAATTAGGATAATTATAAATACATATATGTAAATATTTCGCTTTGCTAAGGCCTTTTCGTTATCTAATATTAATTGTTGCTTTTGTTGATCATATTCCATTTTTGTCTTTAACATGTTCAAAGCTTTCTCATTGCTTGTCTTGGCTAAAGATTCAGACGTTACTTGAAAGATTTCATGATACCATAAAGACTTTTGGAATTCTTTTTTCTTTTTATAAATTTCGAATAATTGGTAGGTACAATCCTTAATTCCTGTGAGAAGTCCAATTTTCTTTGATAATTCAAACGAATTTAAAGAATATACCTCTGCAATACTATCCTTTTTTAGGTTTAAAAAAGCTTG
>CAXBIJ010000265.1:0-5205 GCA_963975675.1 uncultured Maribacter sp.
TAGAGCAGATACCTAGTGAGTTTAAAAATCCTGAAAACACACTAATCGTATACACTCCGGCAGTACCATCAAGTCACTCGGAGTATCAGTATTTTTTAGCGAACGGCTTTGTGATTAAGAAACGTTCAGAAGTGTTGGGCCTAATAACAAAAGATTCGTTCTGTTTTGCTGTGGCAGGTACACATGGTAAAACAACAACATCAAGTATTCTAGCGCATTTGCTAAAAGAAACCGGTGTATCAATGACCGCTTTCTTAGGCGGAATTTCGGAAGACTTCAATAGTAATTTCTTGTTAGAAGGTACCGAATTTTCAGTGGTAGAAGCAGATGAGTTTGATCGTTCCTTTATGCAGTTATCACCAAATGTAGCATGCGTAACCTCTATGGATGCTGATCATTTAGATATTTATGGTAACGCACAAGAATTGGAACGAACGTTTGTTGACTTTACAAAACGATTAAAACCGAACGGAAAATTATTCGTTCGAAATGGTTTGCCTTTAGAAGGGCTTACCTATGGTATTGAAGACGATTCGGATTATTGTATCCGGAACATAAAAATAGAACATGGCACCTACATATTCGATCTGGAGACCCCTGAAACTATTCTTAAAGGGGTTGAATTCAACAAACCAGGAAGGCACAATTTGCTTAATGGTTTGGTAGCTTTTGCGATGGCGATGCAATCAGGTTCCCCGCCACATCGCCTTGCTAAGGCTTTATCGACTTTTAAAGGTGTACAAAGACGTTTTTCGTATAAAATTAAAAATGACGATTTTATTTTTATAGACGATTACGCCCATCATCCTACAGAAATAAATGCAGTTTTTGATGCTATATCAGAAATGCATCCGAATAAAAAAGTATTGGCAATTTTTCAGCCACATCTATTTTCCAGGACAAAAGATTTTGCAGATGATTTTGCAAAAAGCTTGTCAAGGTTCGAGAATATTTTGTTGTTGGATATTTATCCTGCACGGGAAGAACCAATTGAAGGAATAGATTCAAAATGGCTATTGGGGAAAATGACAACAGGTAATAAAAAATTAATTTCAAAGGAACAAATCATTTCTGAAATTAAAATACAGAATCCAGAAGTTTTAGTAACCATGGGAGCTGGAGATATTGGTTTAGAAGTGATGAAAATTAAAAATGAACTATCGTATGCGGATTAATTGGAATTTTTTAAAGTTGACTGCTTTGATTCTGGTAATCATGGGGTTATATGCATTTTCTAACAGTAGAAATAGTGCTAAAAGCGTTACTGGAATGAAAGTAGAGTTCCTTGGTGATGAGAATTTATACCTAACTGAAGGAACGGTTAATAAATTGTTAATACAAAAATACGGTAGCCTAAAAAATGTCCCTAAAGAAAATATAGTTTTGAATACAGTGGAAAAGGCCATTGAGGCCAATGAAATGGTAAAAAGTGCCCAAGTCTATCTAACTATAGATGGTGAGCTTACGTCGAAAATTGTTCAACGGAAACCAATCGGACGCATAGAAGGGGATAAAAAGTATTATTTGGATGACGAAGGAAAGAAAATGCCTCTTTCTATAAATCACTCAGCAAGAGTTCCCATTATAACAGGCAATATCAGTGGTAAAAGCCTTGAGGATGTCTATGTCATATTGGAGCGTATTAATAAAGACGATTTTTTTCGTAAAACGGTAATCGGTATTCACATAAAAGGTGAAAATGAGTATCAATTGCGATTAAGGCTTAACAATTTTGTAGTGAACTTAGGCGGTATTGAAGATTTGGATGCAAAGTTCAGCAATTTTAAGGCCTTTTATGCTAAAGCGAACAAGGATAAAACCTTGGAGGATTATGCGGTAGTTAGTTTAGAATTTAATAACCAGGTAGTGTGCACTAAAATTTAATAAAAATGGAACAAACTAAATATTCAGTCGGTCTAGACATTGGAACAACGAAAATCGTTGCCATAATAGGTAAGGAAAATGAATACGGTAAGATTGAAATTTTGGGTATCGGTAAATCCAAAAGTTTAGGTGTACACAGAGGTGTTGTAAATAACATAACACAAACTATTAAATCGATACAACAAGCGGTAGAGGAAGCTGAGGCTAATTCTGGTCTTAAAATCGGTTCAGTAGTGGTAGGTATCGCTGGTCAGCACATTAGAAGTTTGCAGCATAGCGATTACATTACTCGAAAAGATTCTGAAGAAGTAATTAATGAGGAAGATTTAGATATCCTTATTAATCAAGTGCACAAATTAATTATGCTTCCTGGGGAAGAAATAATTCATGTTTTACCACAAGAATATAAAGTTGACGGGCAAGGAGAAATTCGTGAGCCAATTGGTATGTATGGTGGTCGATTAGAAGCAAACTTTCATGTTGTAGTAGGGCAAGTAGTTTCTATAAAAAATGTAGGTCGTTGTATTAAAAGTGCAGGTCTAGATTTAGGAAATATTACGCTAGAACCTTTAGCATCTTCTGATGCTGTATTGAGTCAAGAAGAGAAAGAAGCTGGTGTAGCATTAATCGATATAGGTGGTGGTACTACAGATTTAGCCATTTTTAAAGATGGTATTATTAGGCATACTGCAGTTATTCCTTTTGGTGGTGGTGTAATTACCGAAGATATCAAAGAAGGTTGCTCTATTATCGAGAAGCAGGCAGAGTTATTGAAAACAAGGTTTGGTTCAGCATGGCCAGGTGAGAATAGAGATAATGAAATAGTTTCGATACCAGGTTTACGCGGTAGAGAGCCAAAAGAGATTTCTTTAAAGAATTTGTCTAAAATAATTCATGCCCGAGTAGTTGAAATCATAGAACAAGTCTATGTGGAGATTAAAAATTATGGTCATGAAGAGCAAAAGAAAAAATTAATTGCAGGTATTGTTTTAACTGGTGGCGGTAGTCAACTAAAACATTTGAAGCAATTAGTAGAATATATAACAGGTATGGATACCAGAATTGGTTATCCGAACGAGCATTTAGCAGGTGATTCAGATGAAGAAGTTGCTAGTCCTTTGTACGCCACAGCGGTTGGTCTTTTAATGAATGCTATTAAGAACGAGAAAAAACTTAATAGTATTAAGAAGAAAGCGCAAGCATCTGAACAATTCGCGCAAACAGAACAAGAAGAAGTTGAAGCGTTTGCAGGTATTGAAGAAGATGAGTTTGGGAGTAAGAACAGAATGTACAAGGAAAGAAAATCTGTTTTTGATAAATGGTCTGAAAAGTTGAAAGAATTTTTAGACAACGCAGAGTAATTAGCATATAGTAAGAATTTACATAACCAGTAATAAATCAGATTATGAGTAAGAACAGCGAATTTGAAAATATCTCTTTTGATCTTCCAAAGAATCAAAGCAACGTTATAAAGGTCATCGGTGTAGGTGGTGGTGGTAGTAATGCCATTAATCATATGTTCCAGGCAGGAATAAACGGAGTTGATTTTGTAATCTGTAATACAGATTCACAGGCTTTGGACAATAGTCCTGTGCCTAACAAAATACAATTAGGTGTTTCATTAACAGAAGGTTTGGGTGCTGGTGCCAATCCTGAAGTTGGAGAACAAGCTGCAATGGAAAGTATGGAGGAAATAAAATCGATGTTGGATTCTACAACAAAGATGATTTTCATTACTGCTGGTATGGGTGGGGGAACAGGAACTGGTGCTGCTCCCGTCATAGCTAAGTTTGCAAAAGAAATGGATGTTCTTACAGTAGGTATTGTTACAATGCCTTTTCAATTCGAAGGTAAAATGCGTGTTGAACAAGCACAGCGCGGTATCGAGAAATTACGCAAAAATGTCGATTCGCTGATTGTCATTAATAACAATAAATTAAGGGAAGTATATGGTAATTTAGGCTTTAAAGCTGGTTTCTCTAAAGCTGATGAAGTTTTAGCAACGGCTGCTAGAGGTATTGCTGAAGTTATTACACATCACTATACTCAAAACATCGATTTACGTGACGCTAAAACAGTACTTTCTAATAGTGGTACTGCTATTATGGGGTCTGCCATATCATCAGGATCTGCAAGAGCTAATGAGGCAATCATGAAAGCATTAGATTCACCGTTATTGAATGATAACAAAATTCAAGGCGCTAAAAATGTATTGTTATTGATAGTTTCTGGAGCACAAGAAATTACTATTGATGAAATAGGCGAAATCAATGATCATATTCAAATAGAAGCTGGTTACGGAGCAAACATCATAATGGGTGTTGGTGAAGATGAAAGCTTAGGAGAGGCTATTGCAGTTACGGTAATTGCCACAGGTTTTAATATTGAGCAACAGGATGATATTGTAAATACGGAGTCTAAAAAAATCATTCATACCTTAGAAGATGGTCAACGTGCCGAGGCTATGTTGCTGTCCAATTCCAAAACTGTGCACACATTGGAAATGGATGAAGAAGAAGAGGAAGTAAAAGAAGTAAAGCCAGTACAAAAATATGAGTTTGTTGATGAGGCAGATTTCGATTTAATACCAACTACAAATTACATCAAAAATTTCAACGTTTTTTACGAAGAGGTGGTAGCACATAATGTTTCTGAAGATGATTTTGTAATCGTAAATTCAGCAGCTAGAGATATTGAAGTTGTTGATCCAGAAGTATTAAAAGCTAACAAAGTAGAAGATGATGATTTTACTTTAGGTTTTGATATGCCGTTGAAGGATGAAGAAAAGGAAAACGTTATCACTTTTGACTTACATGAAGAAGTAAAAGATTTAGATGTAAACGATAGCATTGAAATCATACCTGTTTTAGAGTATAACAAAAATGGCGAAAAGCGCTATAGCTTAGATGATTACATGCAGTTAGAAAGTAAGTTGACTGGTGCAAAATCAAAAGCGGAAGAGTTCGAACCAAAGATTATTGAAGACGAATTGATTTTTGAAAAAAGAACTGTCGCTCCAAAAAGAGAAATACACCCAGATGAGCATTTAGACCCAATGGAAACTCCGATAGAAGAGTTATTGCGTGAAAGAGCTGATGAGCGTAGAAGAAAACTTAAAGATTTCAACTACAAGTTCAAAACAAGTGCGCCAAGCAGTTATGATGAAAAGAAACCTGCTTACCAAAGACAAGGGGTGAATTTAAATGATAACCCAAAAGAAAGTAAAATTTCTAGAACATCACTTAGTAGTGATAGTAATGAAGATATTAAGTTGCGTTCAAATAACTCATTTTTACATGATAATGTAGACTAAAGAAAGCA
>CAXBIJ010000266.1:0-5179 GCA_963975675.1 uncultured Maribacter sp.
AATAAGTTTCTGAATTGCTTTTCTAAAATACCATAAGTATATTTAGCTTTTTGCTTCTCCATTAATTGAACAGAGTATTCAGATTTCTTACCTCTTCTTCTGTTGTTTCCGTGTTGCCCTGGAGGGTAATTTTTCTTTTCGAATGACTTATCGTCTCCGAATATTGCTTCGCCAAATTTACGAGCAATCTTTGATTTTGGTCCTGTATATCTTGCCATTTTCGTTAAATTTGAAAGTGAGATTATGAATTAAGGCTTATCCTTCGATAATCGTAACTACACTTTCGGTGAAATATATTAGTAATTAATTAAACTCTTCTTCTTTTAGGAGGTCTACAACCGTTGTGAGGCATAGGAGTAACATCAATGATTTCTGTTACTTCAATACCCGCATTATGTAAAGATCTAATTGCAGATTCTCTACCATTACCAGGTCCTTTTACATATACCTTAACTTTTCTTAAACCTGCTTCATGAGCAACTTTAGAACAATCTTCTGCAGCTACTTGAGCAGCATAAGGTGTATTTTTCTTAGATCCTCTAAAACCTAATTTACCAGCAGATGACCAAGAAATTACATCTCCCTTTTTATTTGTCAAAGAGATAATGATGTTATTGAAAGAAGCACTAATGTGCGCCTCACCAACTGAGTCAACTATAACTTTACGTTTCTTGGTAACTTTAGTACTTGCCTTTGCCATACCTAATTATTATTTAGTTGCTTTTTTCTTGTTGGCAACTGTTTTACGCTTTCCTTTTCTTGTTCTAGAGTTGTTCTTAGTTCGTTGACCTCTTAAAGGCAAACCTGATCTATGACGAATTCCTCTATAACAGCCAATATCCATTAAACGCTTAATGTTCAACTGAGTTTCAGATCGTAATTCACCTTCGATTACGAAACTAGAAACAGCTTCCCTTATACGACCAATTTCATCATCATTCCAATCAGAAACCTTAGTATCTTCACTAACTTGGGCTTTACTCAAAATTTCTTGTGACCTACTTCTGCCAATTCCAAAAATGTAGGTTAAGGCGATCACGCCTCTCTTTTGTTTTGGTATATCAATACCTGCGATTCTTGCCATAATTACCCTTGTCTTTGTTTAAATCTAGGATTCTTTTTGTTGATTACGTACAACCTGCCTTTTCTGCGAACAATCTTGCAGTCGGCGCTTCTCTTCTTAACTGATGCTCTTACTTTCATCTTGTATCTTAGTATCTATATGTAATTCTTGCTTTCGTAAGGTCATACGGACTCATTTCCAATTTAACCTTATCACCAGGTAATAACTTAATATAGTGCATACGCATCTTACCTGAAATATGCGCTGTTACTACATGCCCATTCTCCAATTCTACCCGAAACATTGCATTTGACAATGCCTCTATGATAGATCCATCTTGTTCTATTGCTGCCTGCTTAGCCATAAATTATGCTACTTTTCTATTTTTACCAGTTTTCATCAAACCATCATAATGTCTATTCAACAAATATGAATTTACTTGTTGTACAGTATCAATGGCCACACCTACCATAATTAATAGTGATGTTCCACCATAAAATAATGCCCAACCTGCTTGAACATCCATCAACTTAACTACAATCGCTGGTAAAATAGCCAGCAAAGCTAAGAAAATTGATCCAGGTAACGTTATTAAAGACATAATCTTATCTAAATAATCTCCAGTTTCTTTACCAGGACGTATTCCTGGTATAAAACCACCACTTCTTTTTAAGTCATCTGCCATTTTATTGGTAGGAACTGTAATCGCTGTATAGAAATAAGTAAAGATTATGATTAGTATCGCAAATAGTAAATTATATGCCCAACCAAATATATCACTAAACTGTACCTGCATCCACTGTCCAAACGCAGTATCATCAAAAGCACTACCTATAAGACCAGGAACAAACATAATTGCTTGTGCAAATATAATTGGCATAACTCCCGAAGCATTTAACTTTAATGGGATATATTGCCTAGAGCCCATTATATTCTTTTCATATCCACCAGAAGCTGTACGTCGAGCGTACTGAACTGGAATTTGCCTTGTAGCCATAACTAAAAGAATACAAGCTAATATTACCAAGAACCAAACAATGACCTCAATTAATATAAACATTAATCCTCCATTATTATCAGTTGTTCTCGAAATAAATTCTTGAACAAAAGATTGTGGCATTGTAGCTATAATACCTATCATAATTAATAAAGAAATACCGTTACCAATACCCTTATCAGTTATTTTTTCACCAAGCCACATAGCAAATACAGTACCTGTTACCAATATAATAACAGCAGGAAGCATAAAATCCAATCCTTTTCCTAATAAAAATGCACTATCACGAACACCAAAAGCTTCTAAACCATACAAATAAGCGGGAGCTTGAACGATACATATACCAATAGTTAACCATCTGGTAATTTGATTAATCGTTTTACGACCACTCTCACCTTCTTTTTGTAATTTTTGAAGATATGGTATTGCAATACCCATTAACTGCACAACAATAGAAGCAGATATATATGGCATAATACCCAGAGCAAAAACAGAAGCATTAGCAAATGCCCCTCCTGTAAATGCATTTAAAAGTCCAAAAATACCTTGATCAGTACTATCTGTCAATCCGCCCAATTGCGTCGAATCTATACCTGGAAGTACGATTTGACAACCAAAACGATAAACTAACAAAAGACCCAATGTAATAAGAATTCTATTTCTTAGCTCTTCTATCTTCCAAATATTGGATATTGTATCAATAAAATTCTTCATGCTCTCGTTTATGCTTACAAACTTATTGCCTCACCGCCAGCTGCCTCGATAGCCGCTTTGGCAGAAGCTGTAAATTTATGTACTGAAATTTTTAGTGGAGACTTTAATTCACCGTTACCTAAAATTTTCACCAAATCATTTTTACCAACTAAACCGTTTTCAATTAAGATATCTAAAGACACTACATTAGTGATAATTTTATTATCAACAAGTTCCTGTAATTTCTCTAAGTTGATACCTTGATAATCTTTACGATTAATGTTTGTAAAACCAAACTTAGGCACACGACGTTGTAAAGGCATTTGACCACCTTCAAAACCAATTTTCTTAGAATAACCAGATCTTGACTTTGCTCCTTTATGACCTCTTGCAGCTGTTCCACCTTTTCCAGAACCTTGACCTCTTCCAAGACGTTTTCCGTCTCTATTCACTGAACCTTCTGCAGGCTGTAGATTATGTAAACCCATTCTATTCTATCTTTAAGCTTCCTCTGTGGAAACTAAATGTTTAACTTTATTTATCATTCCAAGAATATTAGGTGTATCATCATGTTCAACTACCTGTCCTATTCTTTTTAAACCAAGTGCCTCTAAAGTCCTTTTCTGGTTTTGAGGCTTCTTAATTCCACTTTTTACTTGTGTTACTTTAATCTTTGCCATAATTCTACGCTTAGCCTTTAAATACTTTTTCTAAAGAAACACCTCTTTGTGTTGCAATTGTCTTCGCATCTCTAAGTTGTAATAAAGCATCAAAAGTAGCTTTAACAACATTATGTGGATTTGATGAACCTTGAGATTTAGAAAGTACATCATGTACTCCAACTGATTCCAATACAGATCTAACAGCACCACCAGCAATAACACCGGTACCATGAGATGCAGGTTGAATATAAACCCTTGCACCACCAAATTTACCTTTTTGCTCGTGTGGCAATGTTCCTTTGTTTAAAGGAATTCGAACTAAGTTCTTTTTACCATCTTCAATAGCCTTAGCAATTGCGGTAGCAACTTCTTTAGATTTACCTAAACCATGACCTACAACACCGTTTTCATCACCAACAACAACAATAGCAGAAAAACCAAATGCTCTACCACCTTTTGTTACCTTAGTTACACGTTGAATGCCAACTAATTTATCTTTTAAATCTAAACCGCCAGGTTTAACAGTTTCTACGTTTTTATATTTTTGGAACATACTAGTTTATTAGAATTTTAATCCTGCTTCTCTTGCACCATCTGCTAAAGATTTCACTCTTCCATGATACAAATTACCACCTCTATCAAAAGCAACTTTATCAAAACCTGCTTTTACAGATTTTTCAGCAATTGTTTTACCAACCAAAGCAGCAATCTCTGTTTTATTTCCTTTTACTTTTGCAATATCTTTATCTCTGGAAGAAGCAGATACTAAAGTAACACCATTAACGTCATCTATTACTTGCGCGTATATTTCACTATTACTTCTGAAAACAGATAACCTAGGTCGAGCTGCAGTTCCAGAAGAAACCTTACGGATTCTACGTCGGATTCTAATTTTTCGTTGTGTCTTTGTTAATCCCATAATACACTTATATTAAGCTGATTTACCAGCTTTTCTTCTTAATATTTCACCTACAAACTTAATACCTTTTCCTTTGTAAGGTTCAGGTCTACGGAACGCTCTAATTTTTGCAGCAATCTGACCAACTAATTGTTTGTCATGAGATGTAAGCTTAATTACAGGATTCTTACCTTTTTCAGAAATAGTTTCTACCTTAACCTCAGAAGCTAAATTCAAAACAATATTATGAGAAAAACCTAAGGCCAAATCAAGTTTTTGTCCTTGATTACTAGCTCTATAACCTACACCAACTAATTCCAATTCTTTAGTCCATCCTTTTGAAACACCTTCTACCATGTTTACAATAAGAGACCTATATAAACCGTGTTTTGATTTATGCTCTTTAGAATCAGACGGTCTTGTTACCCAAGCCTGTTCATCTTCTACTTTAATCGCTACACCAGAAAACTCTTGAGTCAATTCTCCTAACTTTCCTTTTACAGAAATGATATTATCATTGATTTCAACAGTAACTCCCTCAGGAATTGCGATTGGATTATTACCTATTCTAGACATCTTCTAAATCTTTAATCAATTAATAAACGTAGCACAAAACTTCACCACCAACATTTTCCAACTTTGCTTGCTTACTTGTCATTACACCGTGAGATGTAGAAACAATAGCAATACCTAAACCATTCAATACACGTGGTAAATCTTCGTTACCAGCATACTTTCTAAGACCCGGTTTACTGATACGTTGAATTTTCTTAATGACAGGTTCTTTAGTAAGTTTGTCATATTTCAAAGCTATTTTTATAGCTCCTTGAACCTTATTGTCCTCAAACTTATAACTTAAAATATAT
>CAXBIJ010000267.1:0-5134 GCA_963975675.1 uncultured Maribacter sp.
ATGACCGATTTACCCATCTAAAAGGTAAAAAGGTTATTGTACCAATTTGTAATAGGGTAATACCGATAATTGAAGATGAGTATGTAGATATGGAATTCGGTACGGGGTGTTTAAAAGTGACCCCAGCACATGACATAAATGACAAGGCTCTTGGTGAAAAACATAATTTAGAAACTATAGATATATTTAATGACAATGCGTCATTGAATAGCTTTGGTTTGCATTATCAAGGTAAAGATCGTTTCGTAGTTAGAAAGGAAATTTCTAAAGAATTAGAGGAATATGGATTTTTAGTAAAAACCGAAACCCATATTAATAAAGTAGGAACATCAGAACGTACCAAAGCTGTAATAGAGCCTAAACTGTCTGACCAATGGTTCCTTAAAATGGAAGAATTGGCCAAACCTGCATTAGAAGCAGTTATGGAGAGTGGTGATGTGAAGTTGTATCCAAAGAAATTTGAAAATACATACCGCCATTGGATGGAAAATGTTCGCGATTGGAATATTTCAAGACAATTATGGTGGGGACAGCAAATACCTGCTTTTTATTTTGGTGACGGGCAAGATGATTTTGTTGTAGCAGCAAATGAAGAGGAAGCTCTTGAACTTGCTAAGAATAAATCTGGAAATGATAATTTAAAAGCGAGTGACTTAAGGCAAGATGCAGATGTATTAGATACTTGGTTTTCATCTTGGTTATGGCCAATAAGTGTTTTCGGTGGAATTTTAGAGCCAGATAATGAGGAAGTTAATTATTACTATCCTACCAATGATTTAGTAACCGGTCCAGATATTTTATTTTTCTGGGTAGCCAGAATGATTGTTGCTGGATATGAGTTTAGAGGTAAGCAGCCTTTTGAAAATGTTTATTTCACAGGTTTAGTGAGAGATAAGCAGCGAAGAAAAATGTCGAAATCTCTTGGTAATTCACCAGATGCATTAAAACTAATAGAAGATTACGGTGCTGATGGTGTACGTGTTGGATTGTTGTTAAGCTCAGCAGCAGGAAATGATTTAATGTTTGATGAAGATTTATGTCAACAGGGCAAGAATTTCGCAAATAAAATATGGAACGGATTTCGATTATTAAAAGGGTGGGAGGTAGCAGATATTCCTCAGCCAGAGGCATCTAAACTAGGCTTATTGTGGTACGAGTCAAAATTGAATAGAACATTATTAGAGATTGAAGACCATTTTAATAAATTCCGTATTTCCGACGCCTTAATGTCTATTTATAAGTTGGTATGGGATGATTATAGTTCTTGGTTGTTAGAAATTATTAAACCTGCTTACCAACAGCCCATAGATAAAACAACATTTGATAAGGTTATTTATTTGTTTGAGCAGAATTTGAAATTGTTACATCCCTTCATGCCATTTTTAACCGAAGAAGTATGGCAACATATTTCAGAAAGAAATACCAGCGAGGCATTGGTGATTTCTAAATGGCCAACGGCAGGTAAAATAGATGAGAAATTAATAGATCAATTCGAGTTTGCCGCTGAGATTATTGCAGGAGTTAGAACAATTAGAAAGAATAAAAATATTCCAATGAAAGAGGCATTAGAGCTTTCAGTGTTAAATACTGAAGAAGTTGATGATAATTGGGATGTTGTGATTTCTAAGTTGACCAATGTTACTGAAATTACGTATTTAATAGAGCAATTAGAAGGCGCATTAACATTTAGGGTAAAAAGTAATGAATACTTTGTGCCTATGGAAGGTACCATAGATATTGAAGCTGAAATTTTGAAAATCAAAGAAGAGTTAAAGTATACAAAAGGTTTCTTAATATCAGTTCAGAAAAAACTTTCTAATGAACGTTTTGTGAATAATGCACCTGAAAAGGTCATAACCATAGAACGTCAAAAATTAGCAGATGCAGAAGCAAAAATTGAAACCTTAGAAAAGAGTTTAGCTAGTTTAGAATAACGTTCGATATATTAATTTTAAAAGCCTCATTTCTACTTAATTGGAAATGAGGCTTTTTCATGATATGTAGAGCGTTTAAAATCCGGTAGTTTTCGTATATTTAAGTGAGAACAAAACTTTAAGCAAATGAAGACACTACGTAAAGAAGATATTAAACAAGAGGTTTTTGATTTGTATGATGCATATGCTCATAATAAAATAGAAAGACGCGATTTTGTTCAAAAGCTATCGGCATATGCCGTAGGTGGTATAACTGTAGCATCGCTTATGAGTTTTATGATGCCTAATTATGAGGATACATTTTTGGTCGAAAAAACTAATCCCGAATTAGATTCTGAATATATAACTTATAACTCTCCAAAAGGTGGAGGTGATATTAAGGGTTTACTATCAAAGCCAAAATCAGCAAAAGGTAAATTACCTGGTATTGTAGTCGTGCACGAAAATAGAGGTCTTAATCCATATGTGGAAGATACGGCTAGGCGAGCTGCCTTAGCAGGTTTTATCACCATAGCGCCAGATGCATTGAGTCCGTTAGGCGGATACCCGGGTAATGATGATGAAGGTCGAGAAATGCAGCGTACTCGAGATAGAGATGAAATGTTAGAAGATTTTATTGCAGCCTTTGAATATCTAAAAGCTAATGAAAATTGTAATGGAAGAATAGGAGTAGTAGGTTTTTGCTTCGGAGGATGGATTTCTAATATGATGGCAGTTAAAGTGCCTGATTTGGCAGCAGCTGTACCTTTCTATGGAGGTCAGCCCACAGAAAATATTGCTGATATTAATGCACCTTTAATGTTGCAATATGCAGGATTAGACGAACGAGTTAATGCAGGATGGCCCGAATATAAAAAAGCATTGAAAGAAAATAATAAGAAGCATATTGCATTTTTCTATCCCGACGTTAATCATGGTTTTCATAATACGTCAACACCTAGGTATGATAAGGAAGCTGCAGAATTAGCTTGGTCTCGTACAATAGATTTTTTTAAAGAAAATTTAGTGTAAATTATTGTTAATCAGTTTGTTTTGACTTGTGTATAATTTATTAATGAAAGAATTTGAGTTATTATTACTTTGATTTGAGTTAAACGAACTAAAACAATACTATTAATTTTAACATATAAACAATCTAAAACAGAACATTATGAGAAGTCTTTTATGGTTAGTAGCAGTTATATGTATTATTATTTGGTTACTTGGTATGTTAGGTATAGTACCTGGTCTTGCAACTGGAAGTTTAGTGCATATTTTATTAGTAATAGCAGTTATTGTAATTCTTTACAATATCATTTCAGGAAAGAAGGTGCTATAGAATATACATTCTAACTCCAATATTTTTTAAAACATATACCCTTGAATTTTTTCAAGGGTTTTTTTATACCCTATGATGAATACATCAATAACTAAATATACTAAATTGACATTAATGTATTTGTTGTTCTACATGCTGCGATGGAGCTATTCATTTGAATAAATCATTTTAATAGTATCTTTAATACTATGATTAGACCTTATGTACTTGCAGAAACGAATTGGGAACATCTAAAGAATGAAAAGTTTGACCTAGCTATTTTGCCTTGGGGCGCGACAGAGGCTCATAATTATCATTTACCTTATGGTACTGACAATTATCAGGCTCAAAGTTTTGTAGAAGCCGCAGCCAAAATGTCTTGGGAAAAAGGAAAAAAGGTAATTGTTTTACCAACAATTCCTTTTGGGGTTAATACCGGGCAGAAAGATATTTATCTTGATATGAACCTTAACCCTTCTACACAATTGGCTATACTTAAAGACATTGTAACTGTTTTGAATAGACAGGGTATTCATAAATTATTATTGTTTAATGGTCATGGGGGTAATAATTTTAAGCCTATCGTAAGAGAATTGGGCTTGTTGTTTCCTGATATGTTCATAAGCTTTAGTTTTTTTCCACAAATGTTAGATAAATCTAAATATTTCAAGGAAAAAGGTGATCATGCAGATGAGATGGAAACTAGTCTTATGCTTTATTTAAGACCAGATTTGGTGTTGCCAAAAGATAAATGGGGTAGTGGTGATGAAAAGAAATTTAAGATTAAAGCTTTTAATGAAGGCTGGGTTTGGGCAGAAAGACAATGGTCAAAGGTGAGTAGCGACACTGGTATAGGTAATCCTGAATATTCTACTGCACAAAAGGGAAAACATTTTTTTAATGATATAACTATAAAATTAGACCAGTTGTTTTGTGCTCTTTGTGAAGCAGATTTAAATGACCTTTATGAATAAAACCAGTTAACCTATTTCAATTCTTTTGCAACCAATTCGACATAAGATTTCATTGCTTGCTTTTTATTCATGTTTTTAGCTTGAAACAAGGCATTAGCCTTAAAAGCATTAATAAGTGGTGTTTTACTGCCAGGATTGTCAAAATTAGAATTGGCAATTTTGTAATATGCATAAAGTTTAAGAAGTACATCTGCTGGAATAGGCTCGGTAAAACTATTTACAAAAGCAACTGCCTCTTCAAATTTAGTATGTGATTTCTTCTTTTTCATTTGGGTCAACAAAAGTAGCAATACACGTTTCAGCACCTTTTACTTTTTGGTTCAGTTTTACGTTTATTTGACAATCTAAAGGTAAGAATAAGTCAACTCGAGAACCAAATTTAATAAAACCTGAATCGTCGCCCTGTTGCACGCTTTCACCTTTTTCGGCATAATTGACAATTCGTTTAGCCAAAGCACCAGCTATTTGACGGTATAATATTTCGCCGAATTTAGGAGTCTTGATAACAACGGTTGTTCTTTCATTTTCCTCGCTTGACTTTGGGTGCCATGCAACTAAAAATTTACCAGGATGATATTTTGAAAAAGTAATGCTACCACTAGCTGGGTATCTTGTTACATGTACATTTACAGGTGACATAAAAATCGACACTTGTTTTCTTTTCTCTTTGAAAAATTCTTTTTCAAAAACCTCTTCAATAACAACCACTTTACCATCTACAGGAGAGAGTATTTCATTAAAATTCTTTTTAGCAATTCTTTTAGGGTTTCTAAAAAACTGAAGAATTGTGATCATTACAACTAAGGCAATTAGTTGAATGGTTAGTTTTAACCATGATAAGTCAATAAAGAAATGAGCCAAGATTACGCTAATCCCTACTAAACAAAAAGAAAACAAGATAATTTTTTGTCCCTCTCTATGAAACATAA
>CAXBIJ010000268.1:0-5118 GCA_963975675.1 uncultured Maribacter sp.
GGCTAGTTCAGTCGTTTCTTTCCTAAACATAGGGGAGACCATTTCAACCTGAGCATTCGGACTTGATTTAAGCAAAAAGGTCAATTTTTCTAAGGCTACATTGCCTCCGCCAACGATTAAAATATGAAGGTTAGATACTTTTAAAAAAACTGGATATAACTCGTTCCGTTCCATAGGGTATTCTATTGACTTAAAGCTTTAAAAATTAATTCTGAGGCATATTTTGACAATGGTAGCTTAAGTGCTGCCTCTTGACCTTTCACTGACATTTTTCGCCACGTTTTTTTAAGAATTTCAATGGTTTTATCTTCAGGATGTTTTAGTGCAAAAGGCTCAAAATAATACTCTAAAAAGACCAAGCAGATAACATCTTCTATGGTCTGTGTTTCATCATTTTTTTTAAGTTGTTTCTTCTCTAGGAGAAAACGAACCTTGGCAATAGTATCTTGATTGTATCCAACGTCTTGTAAAATTGACGAGGCTTTTCTGGCATGAAATATTTTCAAATCTTGGCGCCATCTTAAGTATCCTTCACGATTCATTGCATATGATTCTCTTGAAATCTCCCATCTACAAATGTGTTGACAGCGAGCGGCTAGTTGCAATGCTTCTGATGCATTTGGGGCAAACTCATGTAAACGCTCTGTCATTCGAATACCATACAACACTTCTTTAGGGTATGATGTACCTTCAAAAATTTCGGTATTGGGATCTTGCTTATTGGCTGCGTCAAAAAGCTGAAAGGCTAGTAATAATTCATCTGTTGTAGCCATTAGCGAAAGGTTTACTCAAATCTATTCAGAAAAGCCAACATACACAAAGCCATCTTCTATTTTTACAGGATACAATGCAATCGTATCTAAACTTCCATTCAAATTTTCACCTGTTTTCAAAGAGAAGGTGTTTTTGTGTAATGGGTGGGCAACTTTTGCTTCCATATTCTTTTCCCCGCTTAATCCTCTTAAAGGTGCCATTTCCGTTTTATGCAGACAAAGATTTTGACAAGCATACCAGTGCGTATTTTTTAATTTCTGCAATACTTTGTGACATAGGTTTACTCATTTCTTTTGGTATTAGCTCTGCATATTTCTCTTTTCTGTCTAAAAGTAAATCTGCTACTTTGGTCAGTAGTTCGAAAATTTCTTGTATTCGCATCTTGTCCCATGAAGTCCCTATGGACAATGCCTTTTCTAATTTGGCAGCAATATTACTTTCCATATCTTTAAAATACGTTTCTCTTATATCACCGTTATATGGGTTTTTAGATTGAATATCTTTCATGAGGCAAATTTATTAGTTAGGGTTATTTTCCATTAATTCGTTTCATTTTATTCTTAACCCTTTTAGGTCATTATTACCGTCAATATTTCTTGGTTTAGAGTTAAGCAATGATAGAAAAATAGATCACCTTTGTGATGGTAGAAGTTGATTCTACGTTATTTAAGAAAAAGTTTAATCATAAATTTATTAATATGAACAACAGCGGAAATACATTACTAGCTATCATTGCAGGTTCTGCTATAGGAGCAGCATTAGGAATTCTTTATGCACCAGATAAAGGTGAGAATACACGAAAATTAATTGCGGATCAAGCAGCTGCAACTAGAGATAATTTTAAAGAAAACGCGATTGATTTAAAAAACAGGGTTGCATCAAGAGTCTCAGACGAAAGAGATACATTAGACACAAGAGTAGAGTCTTTAGTTTCTGATTTAAGTTATAAGACTGAAGATGTAATTTCAACTTTAGAGAAGAAATTGGCTGAGTTGAAGTCTAAAAACAAGAAATTACAGAAAACAGTATAAATGGGAATTATTGATTCACTTAACGAAACCTCTAATAAAGCTATAGATGTAGGCGAGGTTTACTATAAGAAAACTCAAGAGTATTATAGGCTCAAAGTGTTTCAACAATTAACAATGACCACCGGTATGCTGCTGAAAATTGCAGTTATAGGTGGTCTTGGTTTTTTGGCACTTATATTCTTAACAGTTGCAGGCATTATTTATTTAGGAAATATACTTGGAAGTATAGTAAGTGCATGTTTAATTGCAGGAGCCTTGTTTATTATACTATTGATTTTAGCGTATATTTTTAGAAGAAATATAGATAATATGCTAGTGAAAAAACTATCGGTTAAATTTTTTAGCTAAAGAACTATGTACAAGAATTTTGACGAAGTAGAGTACAATTTAAAACGCTTAAAGTTAGAGCGTGAAATTGCTTTAGAGGAACTTAAAGGATTAAAACATGAGGTGCAGGAAGATTTGAGTCCTTATAATTGGATGTCAACAGCTTTTTCTGCGGCAAAGAAATTTGGTATGCTTTATTTAATGCGTAAAATAGTCAAGTAGTAGTATTTAAATACAATGGGCATTTTCCCAGTTTTAAAGAAAAACATCCTCTTTAATTTCGAAAACTTTAAGGCCTATTTTATTGGTGTAAATTATCTAGTTAAATCGCGCCGGAACTATTTTTGAGCTTAACTTAAAGTCGGTTTCGCTCATTGATTTCATTATAGTCTAAATATGGAACGTTGAGTTTGAAGGGGGCTGAATACCCTCATTTTCTAAGATACTTTCAAATTCGTAAGCCTTAACGAATAAAGTATATTTTTCAGATTGTACTAGGTTTTTGAGCACTTCTTTTTGCTCTTCAATTGGGTTGTCATCACCAGTGATTTTATCAGTTACATAAATGACCCCTTTTATGGAATTTCCAATGATATTCATTTGATTACGGATTTCTAGATTAGTGATATAAAAATATTTTTTATTCACGATAAAGATTAACCCGAATCTATTTTAAATAGATGGTATTCAACTTTGGCCTTTAAAATGTATTGATAAAGTGAACATGGGAATTAGCTAAACATGATTAGAACTGCACCAACAGCAGTTAAGACTAGGATCATCTTTCTGAAAAAAGCTTCTTTAATCAATTTGATGAATCTTACCCCTATAAAAAAGCCAAGCATTATTCCTGGAATAAGCATAAGGTTCAATGATAACGATTCAAATGAAATCGTCTCCCATACAAAAAAGTGGAAGGGTAGCTTTATTAAATTCATGATTAGAAATAGCCAAGCAGCCGTTCCTATGAAATGATTTTTTGGTAATTGCATTGCCAAAAAATAGATGTTAGAAAAAGCACCAGCCAAATTACCTACCATGGTGGTTATACCTGCTATTGTACCAATAGAACTTGCAAAGGCCCAGTGGGTGGGTACTGTTTTTATCTTTTTACGATCCCACCAATACATCATAAAAACAGTGGTGATAATAATAATAGACATGCCGATTTTAAAGAATTTTTCGGGTAAATCTTTTCCGATTACAACGCCAATTAAAACACCTAGAATCATCCAAGGCAATACCTTAAAAACGTATTTCCATTGCGTATGTCTATTGTAATAAATTACAGCAAAAATATCAGCTAAAATAAGCAAGGGCACTACCATGCCTGTCGATTCTTTTGCGCCAAATGCTAATGCCATTAATGTTACGTTCATAACAGCGACACCTTTTATGCCAGCTTTTGATAATCCGATAATAAATGCTGCCCCGTAAGCAAGAATCCAAGCAGTTTGGGTAATTTCAGAAGTCATTGATAGAAGCACGTAGTACGTTTAGCGTATTAGATTTAATAATATCCGAAAATAACATATCTTTAACAACCAACCTAAAACCAAATTATGGAACTCAGTAACTTAGACTATACTTTTATAATAGTGTTCTTTTCCCTTGTATTAGGCATAGGAGTTTACGTATCAAAAAATTCTGGTAAAAGTTCTTCTGAATTTTTTCTCTCTGGCCGAACGATGCCCTGGTGGTTATTAGGACTTTCAATGGTCGCAACCACGTTTTCAACAGACACACCTAATTTGGTTACAGATATTGTTCGTACAAACGGTGTTTCAGGAAACTGGGTATGGTGGTGTTTTTTAATAACAGGTATGTTAACTGTTTTTGTGTATGCTAAACTTTGGCGTAAGTCGAATGTAAATACAGATCTTGAATTTTATGAAATGCGCTATGGTGGTAAGCCAGCTAGTTTCTTGAGAAAATTTAGAGCAATCTATTTAGGGGTAATTTTCAATGTAATTACGATGTCGGCCGTAACGCTTGCAGCTATAAAAATAGGAAGTATAATGCTGGGGCTTGAGCCATGGCAAACTGTAGTGAGTGCTGGGTTAATAACGGTAACCTTTAGTGCATTGGGGGGTTTTAAAGGAGTAGTATATACCGATTTCCTTTTATTCTTTGTAGCAATGGCAGGTGCAATAGGTGCTGCTTACTATTTAGTTAACATTCCAGAAGTTGGTGGTATAAAGGCGTTGATGGCAAATGAGGATGTAGCTTCGAAATTAAATATACTTCCAGATTTTAGTAATAAGAAAGCATTAATTACGCTATTTATTATTCCGCTTGCAGTGCAATGGTGGAGCTCATGGTACCCTGGTGCAGAACCAGGTGGTGGAGGTTACATTGCGCAACGTATGTTAGCAGCCAAAGATGAGAACCATGCAATTGGTGCAACATTCTTTTTCAATATTATGCACTACGCATTAAGACCATGGCCTTGGATTTTGGTAGCCTTGGCATCTATAGTTGTTTACCCAGATTTGGCTAGTATTCAAGAAGCTTTTCCGAATGTGACTCCCGATAAATTAGGCCATGATTTGGCATATTCAGCGATGTTGACAAAATTGCCTAGCGGACTTTTAGGTGTTGTTCTTGCTTCATTGGTAGCTGCTTACATGAGTACAATTAGTACACAGTTAAACTGGGGTTCTTCTTATATCGTTTATGATTTTTACAAACAACAGATAAATCCGAATGCATCAGAGAAAAGATTGGTTGCAGTGGGTAGAATTTCTACTGTAGTATTAATGATTTTTAGTGCGGTCTTGGCATTGTTACTTCAAAATGCATTGCAATTATTTGATGTGTTATTAGCATTTGGTGCGGGTACGGGACTTATTTTTATACTAAGATGGTTCTGGTGGCGAATTAACGCTTGGAGTGAAATCACGGCAATGTTCGCATCGGGTATTATTTCAATCATTTTATTAAAATGATTGAAATAATACCCGATGCGAACATTGCCGTGATTTCA
>CAXBIJ010000269.1:0-5114 GCA_963975675.1 uncultured Maribacter sp.
AGCAAAAGCTCGTTATTTAGCTACTAAAGAAGAAAAATGGGAATGGACTTGGGGTAAAAACCTTTACAATAATTTACTTGGCTCAAAGCCTATGGAAGCTGAGGGTGAGATTATACTTGATCATAATTACGATGGCATTCGTGAACTTGATAACAACTTACCACCATGGTGGGTATATCTGTTCTATGCCTCAATAGTTTTTGCGGTTGTGTACTTGGTACGTTTTCATATTTATAACGACTATACTCAAGATGAGGAGTATGCACAAGAAGTTGCAACTGCACAATTAGAAATCGATGAGTACAAAAAGACAGCTAAAGGTCTTGTAGATGCTAACACCGTTGAGCTTTTAACTGATGCTTCTGATTTAAATGCTGGTAAATTAATTTTCGAATCTAATTGCGTTGCTTGCCATATGGCAGATGGCGGTGGTGGTATCGGACCTAATTTAACCGACCAGAACTGGATTTTAGGTGGTGGCATCAAAAATGTTTTCCATACCATTTCAGAAGGTGGTCGTGATGGTAAAGGTATGATTGCTTGGAAACAGAGTTTAAAACCAGTTGAAATTGCACAGGTAGCCAGTTATGTATTAACTTTTGAAGGTACTACTTCTGCGAACCCTAAAGCTGCTGAAGGTGAAATTTGGGTAGATCCAAATGCACCTAATCCTGTATCGCCTGTAAATGAAACTAGTACTGAACAGGTACTAGATTCTACAGAGGTTACAATGAACTAAAAAATGAGGTCTTAACGCTTCGCAAGCCAACAAAGTTAAATAAAATGGCACAAGATCAAGATAATTTTAGGGATTCAATTGGCACCATTAAAGAAGATGGAAAACGTGCGTGGGTATTCCCTAAAAAACCTAGTGGCAAACTTTATGAATATCGTAAATATGTCAGCTATGTTCTTTTAACCTTCTTGATTGCCTCCCCTTTTATTAAAATAAATGGCAACCAGTTCTTAATGTTCAATGTCTTAGAGAGGCGTTTCAATATTTTTGGATTCCCATTTTATCCACAAGATTTTCACCTCTTTGTTATTTCGATGATAATCGGAGTGGTTTTTATTGCCCTTTTCACCGTAGCCTTTGGCCGTATTTTCTGTGGATGGATGTGCCCTCAGACCATTTTCTTGGAAATGGTTTTCCGTAGAATTGAATATTGGATTGATGGTGACCGTGGTGCCCAAATTCGATTAGACAGGCAAGAATGGGATGCCGAAAAAATTCGTAAACGTGTACTAAAATGGATTATCTTTTTTATCATATCGTTTATTATAGCTAATGTTTTTCTTGCTTATTTAATTGGTAGTGATCGATTGATTCAATATGTTACCGATGGTCCGACGCAACATTTGAGTATTATGGTGTCCCTATTAATATTCACGGCTGTCTTTTACTTTATTTTCGCTTGGTTTAGAGAGCAAGTATGTATCATTGCTTGCCCTTATGGTCGCATGCAAAGTGTACTTCTTGATAACAAATCTATTGTAGTTGCTTATGACTATAAAAGAGGTGAAGCTGAAAATGGAAGAAAAAAATGGCGTAAAAATGAAGACCGTGAAGAATTAGGCCATGGCGATTGTATCGACTGTTTTCAATGTGTGAATGTTTGCCCTACAGGTATTGATATTAGAAACGGAACGCAGCTAGAATGTGTTAACTGTACCGCTTGTATAGATGAGTGTGATTCTATAATGGAAAAAGTAGATTTACCAAAAGGATTGATACGCTATGCTAGTGAAGATGAAATCACAAAAAAAGAAAAGTTCAAATTTACTCCTCGTTTAAAAGGATATACAGCAGTATTGGTTATTTTAACGGGTGTTCTTGTTGGTATGATGTTCTTGAGAAATGACCTTGAAGCTAATATCTTGAGATTACCCGGTCAGCTTTACGAGCATAAAGAAGGTAATATCATCAGTAACGTATTTACATACAAGCTTTTAAACAAAACTACCAAATCGGTAGATAATGTTCATTTCGAATTGATATCACCTAAAGGGGAGATTAAACTAGTACGAAACGAAAATTTTGATGTACAACCAGAGGCTTTATCAGAAGGCACTTTATTTATCGAAATCAATGCCTCGGTTTTAAGCGGTGATAAGAACGACTTAAAAATTGGGGTTTATAGTAACGACAAATTAATAGAGACCACCACGGCTCGCTTTTTGGCACCACGTAGTTATAAGTAATATTTAAATAGTTGATTATGAAAATAAATTGGGGTACAGGAATCGTAATCGCTTTTGTTGCTTTCATTAGTTTTATTCTCTTTTTCGTGATTAGAATGACTACCAGCCATAATGCCAATCATGATTTAGTTACAGAAGAATATTACAAGGCTGAACTCGGTTATCAAAAAGAAATAGATGCTGAGCAAAATGCTATAAACGCGTTTGAACAAATACAACTTAAAAAAGAATCTGACGGTTTGTTAGTCATATTTCCTGATGGTTACGACAATGCTAACGTTTCTGGCACAGTTTCGTTATATAGGCCATCAAATAAGCGTTTAGATTTCGAGTTGCCTATTGATATTTTAGATTCAAATCAGCTCATACCCGTTAAACGTTTATTGGAGGGGCGCTGGGATATTAAGATATTTTGGAAACACCAAGGAAAAGAATTCCTACATAAAGAAAGTATAACTTTTTAAAAAAACATGATTCTATCTGCCGTCATATTGGGTCTCATGGGTAGTTTGCACTGCGTGGGCATGTGCGGCCCAATTGCTTTTATGCTTCCGGTAGATCAAACTAATAACTACAAAAAGTTCGGTCAAATATTCATTTATCATTTTGGCAGATTGATGGCCTATGGCATCATCGGACTAGTTTTTGGTTTTCTCGGCAAGGGTCTTTCCATTTTTGGTGCACAGCAGAAACTATCCATAGCTATTGGTGTTTTAATGATACTAGTAGTTTTGATTCCATATAAAACTTTCAATAAATACAATCTTTCAAAACCTATCTATAAAGTAATTTCAAAAGTAAAAAATCAACTCGGTAAAGAATTGAAGAAAAAATCACCAGACACCTTTTTAACGATTGGTTTCCTCAACGGTTTTTTACCATGCGGCTTGGTCTATATGGCTCTTTTTGGTGCCATTGCAATGGGCAATGCCTTACAGGGTGGCCTATATATGATGCTTTTTGGTTTAGGTACTATACCCCTAATGACTACAGCCATATATTTTAGTGGATTATTAAAAGGTGGTATACGTCAAAAAGTACAAAAGGCGATACCTGTTTTTGTAGTCGTCATCGGCCTACTTTTTATACTAAGAGGTCTAGGTTTGGGCATACCTTATGTATCACCCGCACCTATTACACAATTTGCTACAAGTGCTATAGAATGCCATAACTAACGGCCACGGCCATCAAACTATTATTCTATGAAACCGTTACCAAACGAAATTATTCTTCGCCCAAGGTTTCAGTTAGATGTTGTCGAAACTAAAGAAGATATATTAAAAAAGTTTGAGAATGCTGGGCACGACCCTTTTCTTGTTAATCGTCTAGATGAGCATGTCTTTATTAAATTCAACGCTAAAAACAATCATTTTTGGTCACCTCAACTTCATTTAGAAATTGATGAAATAGATTCTTCTAAATGTCGTGTTTATGGGGTATTTGGACCAAACCCTACCCTATGGACTTTCTTCATGTTCGTTCATTTTGTTGTCGCTACTTTGTTCATTATTATCGGAATATGGGCGTATTCTAGTTCAAGCTTAAACAAACCTTACAGTATACAATTGGGTTTAATGTTCATCATAGTAATCATTTGGTTTGTACTTTATTTTTTCGGCCGAAGTGGTAAACGAAAAGGGAAACCTCAAATGCACGAACAATATAGTTTTATGATGAAAGTTCTTAGTTCATAAACAAAACATCTACAATTAGAATAGTTACCACGTAAATTAGAATTCTTTTTAGCTCACTGTAAAACCCTTTCAATTAGGTAGCTTATTTATTCAAATGCTAAAATGAATAAACCCAAGGCAATCGCCTTGGGTTTATTTTTAGAATATAAAATTTTAAAATTTACTAAATTTTAAATGTAATTACAGGTATTCTAGAATGGTTTACAACGTCTTCCCCTATGCTGCCATTAAAAAAATGTGAAAGGCCTTTACGACCATGCGTAGGCATGGCAATAGCATCTGCAAGTATTGTATTACCATAATTAAGTATGCCTTGTTCTACGCTATAATCATTATAAATTTCTACTTGCTGACCAGCGTTTGCTTTCGTCAAAAATTTATTGATTTTCTGATACGCATCTCTATTACTTAAGAATTCATCGTTTGGCGTATTTATAAAGACTAGTTCCATTTTGGCATTGACCAATTCTGAAAATTCTTTTGCTTTTTGAAAGGCTGGTAAATTGTCATCATTGAAATCGCATGCAAATACAAATCTGTTAATATTAAATTCAGCAACTTCACCTTTGATGACCAAAACTGGAGTTGTTGAATTTCGAACTACTTTCTCAGCATTAGAGCCAATTAAAATTTCCTCAAAGCCACTAGCGCCATTAGAACCCATCACAATTAAATCTGCTTCATGCTCTTCTGCAATCGCATCAAGCTCACTATAGACTTTATAATGCTTAATAACGGGAGTAACAGTTAATCCTTCCAAAAATGGTTTGTTCAAGAATTCTTTTAAATTCTTCTCAGCCAATTTTACTAGAAATACTGTCTGTTCTATATAAATACCTTCAGGCGAAGAAATCATTGCTTGATTAAGTTCTAACATGTGAACTACAAGAAGCTCTACTTTATGTTTTTTAGCTAAATCTGCAGCAGCTTTTAAAGCAAAACCAGATTGCTCTGAAAAGTCTGTAAGTACAATAATTTTTTTCATAATAATTTTATTTAGAATTTAATAAAATAAAGAACTTCAATGTTTCTAAAAATTACACCGTCATTGAAAATAGCTTGGTATCAGGCGATTTCTTCTGTAAAGGCAAATCAAAAGCCATGCATACATTTCGTACAAAGGGTCTACCCTTTTCAGTAATAAGCAAACTACCCTTTGTGATTTCAACTATACCATCTTGCTCCATCTCCCCTAGTCTTTTAAGTATACTATCCATT
>CAXBIJ010000270.1:0-5098 GCA_963975675.1 uncultured Maribacter sp.
CGCAACTGAATAGCGCATCAGATTTCGGCTCTGAGGGTTGGGGGTTTGAATCCCTTCGAGGTCACTAGTAAAAAAGCCACATCTGCGAAAGATGTGGCTTTTAATTTATGGTTGATTTTATAATTTGTGGTATTACTTAGCTAAGTTGTAACTGAATTTGAGATTATATTTTTAATAATCATTTTGGCATGAATTCGGGAGTTCTCGATAAACCATTTATGGGTTTCCATTCCGCCACAAATTACCCCTGCCAAGTAAAGTCCTTTGACATTGGTTTCCATCGTTTCTGTATTATACACTGGAAGTTTCTTTTCATCATTGCTGATTTCTACACCTAACATTTTTAAAAAGCTGAAATTGGGTTTGTATCCAGTAAGGGCCAATACAAAATCATTATCAATTGCTATGTCTGCGGTTTCTGTGGTTAAGGTGATTTTATCTTTTGTAATCGACTTAACTGTGGTATTATAAAACGACTTAATACTACCTTCTTCAATTCGATTGATGATATCTGGACGAACCCAATATTTTACACGTTGTCCAACTTCAGGACCGCGAATTATCAATGAAACTTCAGCACCTTTTCGCCAACACTCTAACGCAGCATCAATAGCAGAATTACTGGCTCCTACTACAGCTACTTTTTGACCTGAATAGTAGTGGGGGTTGTCATAATAATGAACCACTTTATCTAAATTTTCTCCTGGAATATTCAATAAGTTTGGGATATCATAAAAACCTGTAGCTACCACAATTTGTTTAGCAGTATATATGTTTTTATCAGAAGTGATGGTAAAAGTTTCATTAACTTTTTTAACGTCCTCAACTTTTTCGAACAAATGAATATTTAATTTGTTAGAGGTTACAATGCGTCTATAGTATTCTAGTGCCTCATCTCTTTTGGGTTTGGCTTCTTTGCTAATAAAAGGAATTTCATCAATTTCAAGCTTTTCAGAAGATGAGAAAAACTGCATATTCGAAGGGTAGTGGAAAAGAGAATTTACAATGGGTCCTTTCTCTAAAATAAGGTAACTAAGATTATTTTTTTTAGCTTCTAAACCACATGCAATACCTATCGGTCCACCACCAATGATGACGATATCAAATTCAGTTTTCATCCCTTTAATTCTTTTATTGTTTTTAAAGGGTCAGCGCTTTTAAAAACAAAGCTTCCGGCAACTAATATATCAGCGCCAGATTCTACTAATTTCTGAGAATTTTGATTTGTAACACCGCCATCAATTTCTATTAATGCTGACGAATTTTTTCTTTTGATTAATGCTTTTAATGCCTTTACTTTTTCGTAGGTATTTTCAATGAACGATTGTCCACCAAAACCAGGGTTAACACTCATAACCAATACCACATCAATATCTTTAATAGTATCTTCTAACAACATTATATTGGTATGTGGGTTTAAGGCAACGCCAGCTTTCATGCCGTGTGCCTTAATGGCTTGCAATGTTCTGTGTAAATGAGTGCATGCTTCGTAGTGCACTGTTAATATATGCGCTCCTAAATTTGCAAATTCTTCAATGTAACGATCTGGGTCAACAATCATTAAATGCACATCTAAAGGTTTTGTAGCACTTTTTTGAATTGCCTTAACTACTGGCATACCGTACGATATGTTAGGAACAAAAACTCCGTCCATAACATCAATATGATGTAAATCTGCCTCACTGGCATTCACCATTTCAACATCACGTTGTAGGTTGCCGAAATCAGCGGCTAGTAGGGAAGGAGCTATTTTTGTTTTATACATAATCTTTAGGTTATAATATCAGAACAAAAGTAATGATTTGAGTTTTTCTAAAACAATGGTTTTACCTATTCTGAGGTTGCTATTTAAAATAATGTAGAAGATCACTTTCAGCAGCGATATAGCCAAAAGAACTCCAAGCGGTACTCTCCACTAAATCCTGCATAATTTTTTTTGCTTTTTCTTTATCATCGTTATAGAAATACCAATTTGCTACTCCGTAAGAGACAGCATCATTTGACGGACTTCCAGTACCTGCTTGAAGCAAGGAATCTATTGGAGTAATTTCTTTATATACCTTACAAAGGTCATAATAGCTTTGGTTTTCAAAAACATCCATATTACTTTGAATAGGTTCGAGCATTTCTTTTGCCAGCTTTACATTACCAATTCTACGTTGAATCATATATAGCCAGTGCGTACTAGAAACAATATTATCTGGTAGTTTTCCCGAAGCCCTACATTTAAGATATGCATCATATGCTTTTTGATAATCGTGTTTTAGATAATAAGTAAGCCCTAGGTGGTAATAGATATTACCATGTAAGGTGCTAACTGGAATATTTCGAGCATTTGGCATACCATCAGGCTCTATTTGATTTTCAGTACCTACAATAAGTTCGCTAGCTTTTTCGAAATCTATAATCGCCTCATCGAATTTACGTATTGAAATATACCTATGTCCTCGGTGGCGGTAAAGCCTAGGTTCTTTTGGGAACTGATTTATGCCCTTTGAATAAATGGAAATCGCATCATTATATCTGCCTAAATAAGCTGTTCTTCTGCCGTACCAAATAAGTGCTTCTATACTATCAGGGTATGCCTTATAGATTTCTTTTGCTTCATTGTATTGATTCATTAATTTTTCGGATGGTTCTGAAACTGTAAATTCTTTACCCAAAGGTGTGGTGAAGGTCAGTGATTTTTCAACCTTATTTTCATTTTGGGTAGGTTCAGCTTTTTTTTCACTTTTACAATGAACATTAAGCATCAAAATAGAAAATGTATAAAGCCAAAAACGAAGTGCGCGAATCATAATTTTATATCATTTATTATTTTGATGCTGAAATTTCTTTAATACCAATTTCCTTTAGTATCGAATTCACTGTTGGTAGTTGTGAATCCTCAACTGATTTTAAGTCACCAAGATGTTTGTCTAATTCTGCCGACAATTCTTTAAAAACCTTATATGCACCGTCTGTAGGTTTTGCTTCGCCAGATTCAACGCTTCTTCTTAGAGAAGCTAGTCTATTGTTTAATTTAATAGGAAAGTTCAGTGGGTCTTGACCTGATTGATTTTTAACTTGATATAATTCTTCTTCAATAGTAGATAATTTTTCAACGAAGGGATTCATGGTTTTTTTCAAATCAGATGCTGATATCTTTTCTTTATTTAAGTCTAGATATGATTTTATTTCACGAATATGGATAACCGCTTCATTGGCCATTGTGGTTTTACCCATAATTTTATTGGATAATTCGAATTGCTCATCCAAATCTTCATTTGTAATTCCTTTAAGATTAGGGTCCATTTCTAATTCAAAAGAATATGTTTTTTCATAATCTCCTGATTTCATTTTCACCTTATAAGTTCCTAATGGCGCTTTTGGACCCCTCGCCGGCCTTGCGCTCCAAATTATCATACCGTCAAAAGTAGTAGCGCCAGTATATCTAAGGTCCCACGTAAAGGTATTTATACCTTTTGCAGTGGTAGGTTTTGATGAACCTCCTCTAAGCCAGTACGGTAAATTAGGGTCTACTTCGTACTTTGGTTTACTTCCTGTGAATGTATTTACCAATTTATCATTAGCATCATAAATTTCAAAAGTGATGGTATCTTTTTGGTCCTTTAGGTAATATTGAATAGATGCATCAGTTAATCCCCTGAATGTATTGCTAGGTTGAAAAAGAACGGCATCTTGTTTCGACATTTCTGGAGTAAACTGTCTCAGTGGTTGTATATCATCTAAAATCCAAAAACCTCTACCGTGGGTTCCTAAAACCACATCATTATCTTTTATAACTAGATCACGTACAGGTGTGTCTGGCAGTTTTAATTGTAGACTCTGCCATAACCCACCATCGTTCATAGAAAAATAAACACCATGTTCGGTAGCTAAAAATAGAAGACCTTTTCTTACCGGATCTTCGCGTACGGCTCTTGCAAAATGACCATCTTTGATTCCATTGGTAATCTTTGTCCAAGTTTTGCCATAGTCATGAGTTTTAAAAACATAGGGTTGCCGATCATCTACCTGATATCTATTGGCAGCTACGTATAATGTACCGGGGTTATGAATAGATTCGTCAATAATGCTGACTCTAGAAAATTTTGGTAAATCTTTTGGAGTGATGTCTTCCCAGTTTTTACCACCATCTCTAGTGATATGTATTTTTCCATCATCGGATCCTGCCCAGATGGTATTGATGTCGTGATTAGATGGAGCAAGGGCAAATACGGTAGCGTATATTTCAGGTCCGTTCATGTCCATAGTAATAATTCCGCCAGTTTTTCCTAGTGTAGTTGGATCTGCATACGTTAAATCTGGACTTATTTTTTCCCATGATTGTCCGTCATCAGTTGTTTTCCAAACGTGTTGCGAACAGGTATACATTACGTTAGCATCTTGTGGTGCGAACATAATAGGGAAAGTCCATTGCCAACGTTCCGGCAGTGCACTAGCAGGTTCTCCTGAAAAAAATCGTGGATATACTTGTATGTCTCTTGATTGACCGTTGCTTCTATCATACCGTGTTAAAAGTGCACCTTGGCTACCTGCATAAAAAATGTCTAAATTCTCAGGGTGCTGGGTAATCCAACCACTTTCACCTCCACCAACGGCATACGCCCAACCATCACCTAGACCACGTGCCTGCATATTTTCCCAACCATCACTCGGCATCGCTATAGTGCTGTTGTCTTGTTGTGCGCCTGCAACATGATAAGGAATATCATTAGTTGCCATAACATGATATAATTGTGTGGTAATATAATCTTCTTCTGTCCACGTCTTACCGCCGTTGATGCTCACGATACCTCCACCATCATTGGAAGAAATTATACGCTCTGGATTATTTGGGTCAATCCACAAATCATGGTTATCGCCGTGCGGAACTTTTATTTCGGTATCAAAAGTTTTACCACCATCCGTAGATTTCCAGAAATCAACATTTAATCCGTAGACAATATCCTTGTCAAAGGGATCAGCATAAATTCTAGAATAGTAAAAAGCACGTTGTCTAAGTTTACGCTCATCATTGGTGCGTTCCCATGTTTTACCAGCATCATCTGAACGAAATACACCACCTTCGTTTGCTTCAACAATTGCCCAAACA
>CAXBIJ010000271.1:0-5060 GCA_963975675.1 uncultured Maribacter sp.
AAATATGATTTTTTATTACATGCCCAGAAAATTGTTTGTTTTCTACCACTTAGCTCAACAACCATAGAGGTAAGGAATAGACGTTTCATGCAAATTAAAACAAGTTAATATTAAATTTATAGTGATTTGTGGTAGGGTTTTTTCTGTTCTAATTGTTTTAGAATATATAAGAATTATTCATAAATAATATTTATAGTTAAAACCCCTATGAAACAAAAAATTAATTATCCCCAAATGAAAAATCAATTTAACCTTTTAAACAATTTAAAAATGAAAACGATTCAAAATATGGCTCTAGTAGCTTTATGTGCTATAACTATTGTGTCTTGTAGCAAAAATAGTGAGGATGTTTTAAATGATTCAACCGTTGGCATAGCCCTAAAGGCAGATGCAAAAGTTAGAGTTGGAGATTTGCCTGTGGAAATTTTAGATTTTGTGGCAAGAGAATATCCTGAATTAACTATTAATAAGGCCGAAGAAGAAGATAACGGTAATTTTGAAGTAGAATTAAGTAATGGAACAGAACTTATTTTTGATGCCAATGGCACCTTTTTAGGCATTGACGATGATAGCCAAGAAAATGGTGACTTCGATGACTCTGAAATTGCTAAAGAAGATTTATTGCAAGTTATTTTGGACTATATCGAGCTAAATTATCCTGGAGTGGGGATAGATGAAGCTGAACTAGAACATAATAATCAATACGAGGTGGAATTGAATAACGACACCATTTTGATTTTTAATATGGACGGTGATTTCCAGGGTGTTGGTGTCGATGAAAACGACCAAGATAATGATGGAAATTATGACTGGGAAGATGAAAATGGGAACGATGATGGAGACTCTATAGACATTGCCCAATTACCAGAGATTGCACTGTTGTATTTGCAAGAGAACTACCCAAATCTTACCATTGTATATGCGGAAATTGAAGGTGAAGGAGATTTTGAAGTAACCATGAGCAATGGGTTGGAAGTTTATTTCGATGCCGAAGGAAATTTCCTTTCTGTTGATGAAGATTAAGTTAATCTATATGGTTGATAAAGGGATATAGTCCCAAACCATAACAAAATAACCCTGTTGCCTAGCTGTTTTTAGAGTTAGGTAACAGGGTTTTTAATTTGTATTTGAAGAGTAATAGAAGAAGCAGTGGTTGGTTTATCCATCTATTTTGTAATTTTAGACAAAGCCTTTTATATGCCAATCACAGAACAGTGTAAAAACTGCGAACAAAGATTTGATTCATCTTTTGAATACTGTCCTCACTGCGGTATGGAAGCTACGGATAACCTTACCGTTGGTGTCTTGTTTAGTAATACCATAGAAAATTATTTTTCCATAGACGCTAGATTCTTCAAGAGTTTTCTTACTCTTATGTTAAAGCCAGGGGTACTTGCACGGCGGTTTGTTGATGGGAAACGTCTCAAATATTTACATCCTGCACAGTTTTATCTCTTTATCTCAGTCGTCTTTTTTTTTATCTTTTCCTTTACCGTTCGCAAAGCGGATAATGAGGTTACAGAAGCCATTAAAAAGAGCTTCGAGCAAGAAATAAATTTAGATTCTATAACAGTGAATGCAGATTCATTGGATATTAAAGAGGCCAGACAGGCCCTTAAAAAAAATCAAAAAATTATAGGCCTATCCGACCAAGAGTTAGTAGAATTAGATTCGGTAATGACTTCGGATGCGGGGGTGTCAAACATATCATTTGGTTTTGAACGCAAGTTGTTGGACTCTCTTATCTCAGTAGGTGCACCATTAGACCAAAAATTGGAGGCTATGGGAATGAAAGCAGATAAAAATGCTTTTGGACGAAAGTTCTATACCCAAATGCTGAAATTTTATGAAAAACAGGGTGGCGGTATTCTTCAGGTATTATACGATACTATTCCTATAGCAATGTTTCTACTCTTACCGCTTTTTGCCGTATTTCTTAAAATATTTTATTGGAAACCGGCCACGTTTGCCCACCATTTAGTTTTTAGTTTTTATTTCTTCACCTTCATATTCACTTCGTTTTGTGTTATGCTTTTAGCAAATAAAATGTGGGAGATTCCCATTTGGATTGAAGTGCTTTTTTGCTTCTCTTTTATTGTTTACCTAATGATTGCTTTGCGAAATTTTTATAGGAGTTCATGGTTGGGTGCTTTTCTTAAAGCTAATACTATCTCATTCCTTTATATGATGATAATTGTGCCAGTAGCTGCAATTGGAATAATTATGGTGGCCTTTATGCTTTATTAACCTCTGCTGTAACTAAAAATGGACCCTTTCTATGCCACAGTTAGTTGATAAGTGTCTGCTTAATTAACTGTGAATTCATATAACTCAAGGTCGTATTTGATAAAGTTTCAATACTACATTAAATTTCTATCTCATGTCCTTGAACAGCTAGTTCAATTGGAAAATCATAATTGGATTTTCTCGTAAAATCTTCAAACATTTGGGTTCTCTCTTCATCAGAATGTGCCGGATCATGATGGAACAGTACTAGGTGTTTTGCCTCTGTTCGTGAACAGTATTCCGCAGCTATATCTAAGGAGCTATGTCCCCATCCCACTTTGTTCTCATATTCTTTCTTGCTGTATTGGGAGTCATGTATAAGGATGTCTGATTGATAAGCCAATCTAAATCCTGATACCCAATCGTTTTCAGGAAAAAGGTGTGCTTTGCCAATTACAGGTTCGTGGTCTGGCATATAGGTTACCGATTTGGAACCACATTGAATGCGAAAGCCAACAGTAGGTCCCGGATGGCTTATAAACTCTGAGGTTATTAAAAAATTTCCGAGTGTAAAACTTGTATTTGGTAGCTCTTCTATAACAAGATTGCAAGGGATATCTCTTAATGGTATTGGAAAAAGGGGTGGTGATAAAAATCGATTCAATCTAGATTGAAGTGATTCAGGACTACCTCCAGGGCCCCAGATATGAATTTCTTTATTGGGATTGAACAAGGGTTTACAAAAAGCAAGACCTTGTATATGATCCATATGCAAATGGGTCAACAAAATATCGATTCGGTCAGACTTATAAAAGGTGTCAAAATCGATTCCTAAAATCCCGGTACCTGCGTCAACAATGATTCTTTCCTCACCATTAATAATCTCTATGCATGGGGTATTTCCCCCATATGTTTGATTATTTAAGGTTGAAGTTGGATATGCTCCTCGGGTACCATGTAGCTTTACTTTCATCCTATGAAATCGTTATCCCAGAAAATGGCCATTGCGCCCGAAAATTTTTTAGACCGCCCAATTATAGGAATTGAGGTTACCGATATTTTAGTGTATTTACCATTAAGGGCCTTGATCCAAAAGGTCTTGTGTGCCGGCACCTTGTTTTTTATGGTTTGTACTAGCGGGAGTTCCTCCGGTGCTAAATCGTTTCCATCCTCATCCTGTGGAAAAAATGAAGTGCCCCAATCATCAACGGGCATTGGCCCAGTATCCTCAAATTTTTTACCTAGTATTTTTTCTGCGGGCTCGTTGTAAAAAATTAAGGTTCCTTCAGGATTTACTATAAAAACTGGCACGGTAAGACTATCTGCCAGCTGCCTGCTTAAGATAATTTCAATTTCGTGTGCTGACATAAGCAGGCAATTTTAACGGTACAACCTATTAAATATATAAAAAATAGTTCGTTTTTGCTATTATGCAGGGTTGTATAAGTCGTTCCTTCTTAATAAATGGGTATTTCTTAAAGGCAATTCTCCATTGCTTTGCCAAGTTTCAAAACATTATATAATTCCTTAGGTTGTTTTTAATTTAGCCTGTATATCCTTCTTTACTTCCGAGACGGGGACCAATTATTTTATATGCTTAGCCTAGGGTTGTTCTTTTGATAATACCGAATCTGCAGGGCTATAAAAATTCATTTAACTTTTTAAACCTAGGGAGGGATTAATTTTTGTGTCCGAACCTTAAAATGCAAAAAGAAACAAAAGGTAAATATGCTAATTGTTTTTTTTCAAACCTTGGATTACGATATTCCCAGTGCCTGATTTATCGCAAGGATAGCTAAATGCCTTTAGGGCTTTTTGTTGATCATTAATAGTTTCATAGAACTGGTCAAGAAACTTAAGTGTTTGACTTTGGTAACTGCTGCTTATTAATGGGTTACCGTCGTAGAGGGCATAAATATCATCTTTTAGTTGGTTGAAAGTTTCAAATACTGTCGTTAATTGATTCATTTCAGGCATACAATATCCCCTGTATCTTCGCTCTAATGTGGAGCTCAGTTGAAGCTCCGGCGCTGGTTTGGCATACGGTGCTCTAACAATTCCAGCATGATCAAAATCATAAGGTATTGCAATAGGTAAGCTGGTTGAATCTGTCATAATCAGCTTAATATTTTGTTGGTACTGTATAGACCAGTCGGTATTACCGATCATATATTCGAAAACGGCCATTTTCAAATAATCCTCTTTTTGAGTGCTCTCTGGACGTAACCCAATTTTCTTTAAAGAGCTGGACTGATTTCGCTTGGCCATCTGCTTTTCTTCTTCCAATAGAATTCCGTAATAGGGTAGTGAGCTTTTGTTTTTTATAGTATCCTGAAAGGTGACCTTCACGAGCCTCGCGTTAAAACTTCTGGGCGTAATCAGATTATACAATTTGTAAACTAAGTATTCATTAATGACGTACTTTTCACCTTTGCATGGTGTTACCAATTTCAGTTTGTCCTGGCCGTCAAAAACACTACTTTTTGGGATAGATGATTTTTTAAAATTCAGTAATAGGGGAGGGTACTTACAATTGGATGACATCTTGCGAAAGTGCCCACGGGTTTTAATTTTAATAGGGATAGTAGAGGTAGTGTACGCCCCTTTATATTGTAAAGTTGCTGCGTGGTATTGGGAATCATTTCTACGATCCTTGAGGATTTTCTTCAAGTCGCCTTGCAAATTCAACGCCAATACTTCATCGGTATCAAACAGATTTGATGACTGACCTATAGCTGCGCTGCATAGAAAGAAACACAATAGGAAAAGTAGATTATGTGATATTTCTCCTTTTAATGACCTTGCGAATTCGCACATATGGTATCTTTTCATTT
>CAXBIJ010000272.1:0-5026 GCA_963975675.1 uncultured Maribacter sp.
AAGTAAGATCATAACCAGCTCGCACATGCATTACATTAATTCTTGATTTATGTTTTGTTGCAATTGCCAACAAAGTCTCCATATTCCCTTTTTTATATTCAATCTCATAATCGGTAGGGAATAATATTTCTTTAGGAGCTTCATAGTCAAAATTTGGTGGAACGGCAATTACGGGGCACTTTGCTTTATTGATTACATGAACGGTATGTGTGCCGAATAAAATTTCAGTGGCACTGGTAACGCCCTTTGTTCCCATTACTATTACATCTATATTTTCAGCAGCTACGGTTTCCAATACTTCACTTATTAGAGTATTAAAAGCAGAATGGATAATGATAGTATGATTAGGGTTTATGTATTGGTGTTCTAATTCATCTTTCAATTTCTCTAATTGCGTCATGCTACTTTCCTGTAAAATATCTCCTAGACCAATTTGGCCAGGACTACCAATAATATACTCGGTTTGATAAACGGGTGGGGTATAGGTATGAAGTAAATAGAAGGTAGTTCTTACATCTTTATAGCCCTTTAGCGCATAACGGATAGCTTCTTTCGAGTTATCTGAAAAATCAGTAGGCAAGAGAATTCGTGACATGTCTATATAAGTTATGATTTCACATAAAATTAAGGCAGTGAAATTTGAATAACCATGACATAGGTCAGTACAATAAATTATGCTTTAAACTATTTTTAGCTTTTAAATGATAAATGAATGAAAAGTAGTTTTTCTAAAATTATAGCATCTGATATCCCAGTTCTAGTAGATTTTTATGCAGATTGGTGTGGGCCATGTAAAATGATGGGTCCTATTTTAAAACAAGTAAAAGATGAAATGGGAGAATTCATCAAAATAGTCAAAATAGATGTGGATAAAAATAAATCTATAGCTGCAAAATATCAAGTTCGAGGAGTGCCCACCATGCTATTGTTCAAAAATGGGAAACAGCTATGGCGAAAGTCTGGGGTTTTGCAAAAAAACGATTTAATTCAAATCGTAAAATCGCATGCCTAAATTGTATTATTAAATTTGTAGTATATCTATAATTTTAGTGGATGGCCATCCATAGTTTATTAAAAGGTAAATGTTCAAAGACTTAATCTTTTTGTGTTTTGTAAATTTTATTCATGAATTACCAGAAATGGAACAGTTAAGTGGTAACTAATTTTTTCAACTTTTGGTCTAAACAGAATACGCTCTATGAAATTTAGGTTTTTTGCTACCATTACAATCATATCTAAGTTGCAACTTTCAACAAAATGCTGAACGGCCTCATCTAGTTTTTTTCCTGTTAGGGTATGAAAAGAGTAGATTATATCTGCAAAATATTCCTTTAATAATTCACGGTTTTTTAATTGCTCTATACTTAGTCCGTTTCCTTTAGAAGCGACGTATAAAAAACGCATGGCAGAATTATGCATCAAAACAAGCTCTTTTATCTTTTCCATTACTTTGGCATCATACCCTCTAAGAAAATCTGTTGGAAAACCTATTTCTTTTGGGTTGCTAAATGTTGCCTTTTCTGGTATTGCTAGAACATCACATGGCACTTTGGTGATAACATTACCAGTATTGCTGCCAAAAGAAACAGCTTTTAAACCCGATGCCCCTTTTGTGCCCATAATGATCAAGTCAATGTTTTTATCTATTACTTCTTGTTTAATGTAATCGGTGAAAAAGCCATACATAGCTTTGGTTATAAATGTATGCTTCGCATTTTGAAACGATTTTTGAATCTTTTCCAGTAATAAGTTTAATTTTCTCCTGCTTTCCTTTAAAATACTTTCTTCAAGTATTTCTGGAGGCACGAACATGGTGGGTTCACTACCTGAATATGGCTTAATAGAATTGACATGAACTAAATAAAAAGTACAATTAATATTTTTGAAAAATGATGTTCCATAAACTATGGCATTCCACGCATTGTCAGAAAAATCTGTTGGTATCAGTATATTTTTCATTTTTCACATTGATTTATGCCTAAATGTAAAGGTGCTTAGAATGTTATCAAATGACAATAATCATGCATTTGAATAATTTTCTAATTCTAACCAGGCCAATGCAGAAGGGCCTAATACTGCATCGGTACTTGTAGCGGTTGATAATAGAACCTTAATTTTGCCTTTGTAGGCATTAAAAATGTACTTATCCATGTTAGTTTTTATAGGTTGTAGTAGAATATCACCTGCCTTACTTAATCCGCCCGATAGTATAAATGCTTCTGGGTCTAAATGGGCAATGGTATCTGCCATTTTGCTTCCTAGAACTTCACCCGTTTTTTCAAAAGCGGTCAACGCTATTAGATCTCCTTTTAGTGCTGCCTCAGAAATATCCGTTCCGGTCATATCCTCAAAACTGATACTACGTAATGAGGAATCTTCGCGCATATCTGCCATTAATTCAAAAACGGTTCTTTTGATACCTGTTACTGATGCATAGGTTTCCAAACAACCCAGTAATCCGCAATTACACTTTCTCCCATTAGGATTCACATTTACATGACCTATTTCTCCAGCAGCGCCATGTTCTCCAATCAATAGTTTACCATCCACTATAATTCCGCTTCCAAGACCGGTGCCTAACGTCAATGCAACAAAATTCTTCATTCCTTTTGCAGCGCCATAGAGCATCTCACCTAGAGCTGCTGCATTTGCATCGTTAGCCAGTGAAACGGGTAGCTTGAATGTTTGGGATATTATTTTTGCAATTGGCGTTGCCTCGCCCCATTTTAGGTTCGGCGGATTTTCAATTTGCCCAGTATATGGGTTAGCATTAGGAGCGCCAACACCTATAGACAATATTTGTATTTCCCCTTTCCATTTTTGAAGAAGGGTTTCCACTTCTAATTTTAGTTTTTCCATAAAACTTGGAAACGGATTTTGAGCATTTGTTTTGAAAACTGTCTTATCTATAATATTCCCATCTCTGGTAACTAAACCAACCTTTGTAAGGCTGCCACCAATGTCAATTGCTAAAACTACCTTTTTTGCCATACCGTTATATTATTGTTCAAATTAAAATAATCATATGTCGATTTCAACTGATATTGGTCATATTATAGAAACAAGACGTAGTGTTAAGTGACTTCTTATTCTAAAATAATACACAATTAAATATGAGCTTGTATTGCCAGTGAATTAAAATATCCAAGAAAAATCGTTTGGTAAAAATTCTATTAAAAATTTATTTATTTTAAAGAGTTAAGCTGAAGTTTCTGGTATAACCAAAAAAGGAATTTTAGTATGGTATCCAATAAAGTCTACATTAGATTTTACTATTAGCCTTTCTAAAAAGGAATGTTTTCTGCTCATCATTACCAAAAGTCCAGTTTGGTGTTCTTCAATATATGTTCGAATTGCCTCAGGCATTAATTTTCCTCTTTCCTCAACAAATTCGGAACTAATATTTTTAAAATAATCTTTTAACGCCTTTTTATTTACCTTCTGTTCATCGACCAAATCATACTCTTCCTTTATGTGTAATATGGTTAATTTTGCGTTGTGGGTAGTTGAGAGGTTAATTAAGAGTTTTATATCTTTCTCGCGGTATAACTGTCCATAATCGGTAGGAAAAATAATAGATTTTATTTTTTTAAACTCATAACCAACAGGCACAACCAAGATAGGAATCTTTGATTTTCTAATGACATGAACCGTATGTGTTCCTAGAAAAATTTCCTTGGCACCAGTTGCCCCTTGCGTTCCCATTACAACCAAATCAAAATTTTTGCTTTCTGAAAGTTCTAAGATCTCAATGGTCAAGGTGTTAAATGAAGAAAGGGTTTTAAATGTATGAAGAGGGTTATTAAATTTTAATTTTATATCTACTAAAGTTTTGTCTAAACCTGCCTGTGCAATGTCTACCCCTTTATCGGGTAAAGCGCTAAAAGGAGGGCCGCCCATCATATAATCTATACGATAGAAGGTAGGGGTATAGGTATGTAGTATTTGAAATTCGCATTTCTCAGTTTTAAAAAATTCAAGGGCATAGCAAATGGCGTTCCATGAGTTATTTGAGAAATCGGTAGGCAAGAGAATCTTTTTCATAGTAAAGGAGTTAAATATTATCTGGGTAAGTTCTGCATGACTAAAAAGGGAATTTTAGGGTGTAAACCAATTTTTTCTATAGTAGAACGGTATAGCATATCTTCAAGAAAGGAGTGCCTAGCATTAACCATTACCAATAGATTGATGTCCTTTTTAAAAATGTATTCCATTATAGCATCGCCTTTATTTTTCACAGGCGTACGTTCATTAAAAAGATATGCATCAGGTAAGGATTTTTGTAAAAACCGCTTGTTGTCAATTTGTCTATGACTTAATTCTTCAAAATCTGAAATATATAAACAGTGTATTTCCGATTTAAATTCAGCTGCTAACGTATTTAAAAGTTTAAGTTCTCTTCGTTTATAGGGCAACATGTAGTCTGTTGGGAAAAGTATTTTTTTAGGTTGTTGATATTTATAGTTTTCAGGAATAGCCAATACGGGACAAGAGACATATTTAAATACCTGTACCGTATGGCTACCAAAGGTTATATTTTTATCTGCTGTTTTGCCCTGGGTACCCATAATTATAAGATCAACATTAATTTTGTTGGCAGAATCATTTACGGCATCTACTAATGATTCAAAAGCAGATATAGATTTATAATGATGTTTTGGATTATGATATGTGTTATTAAGTTCGGCAATTAAATTTGTTAGAGTTTCATCTGCATATTTACGGGTAATTTCTTTTTGTTCATCTATTGAATTATCTCCGTTATTTTTAAATGGTCCATAAACTTCGTCTGCAAAGGCATGTAAAAAATAGAAATTTGTTCGTTCGCATTTGTATAGTTGTAATGCATATTTTATTGCATGCATTGCATTGTTAGAAAAATCAGTAGGAATCAAAACAGACGTCATGGTTATTCTTTTAATGATTATCTAAAATATTTCTATCACAACTTAATTACAATGATATAAGTCATCAGAGGTAAGAAAGAAATAAAATGAATAGGGTATTTTAATCTTGAATCGATAAA
>CAXBIJ010000273.1:0-5021 GCA_963975675.1 uncultured Maribacter sp.
ACCCCTGTTACCAGGATGAAAACCTGGCGTCCTAACCCCTAGACGAACGGACCATTATTTTACTTAGAACTTATAAATAGTAATTAAAAACCTAAATCTTTAATTACTCAGTAGTCCGTAGGGGAATCGAACCCCTGTTACCAGGATGAAAACCTGGCGTCCTAACCCCTAGACGAACGGACCATACTTTGCGCAATTGCGGATGCAAAAATACAAATATTTTTTACTATCACAACCCCTGCATATTATTTTTTAAAAAAATTAATATGCTTTCGCAAATAACACCCTTTTATTTGATGGTTTACCTGTAACCATACATATACCATCTTCCGCCACAGCGTCAATAGGAATACACCTAATCGTTGCTTTTGTCTCGTTTTTCACGCGCTCTTCAGTCTCTTTACTACCATCCCAATGCGCTGATATAAATCCACCCTTTTCCTCTAAAATTTTCTTGAATTCATCATATGAATCAACTTTAGTAATATGTTTCGTACGATAATCCAAAGCCTTTTGATACATATTCCTCTGAATATCCTCTAATAGAAACTCAATCTTAGCCACAACATCAGTCGCAGAAACGGTTTCTTTTTGCAAGGTATCTCTTCTAGCTACTTCGAACGTGCCATTTTCCATATCTCTTGGCCCTATTGCCAATCTTACAGGAACTCCTCGTAGTTCATACTCATTAAACTTAAAGCCTGGTTTATGAGTATCTCTGTTATCAAATTTCACTGAAATATCCTTAGACCTTAATTCTTTCACCAAGGGCAATACTTTTTCAGAAATTTCATCCAACTGATCCAATCCTTTATAAATAGGAACAATTACTACTTGAATTGGCGCCAATTTCGGAGGTATCACTAATCCGTTATCATCACTGTGTGTCATCACCAAGGCACCCATCAATCTAGTTGAAACTCCCCATGAAGTAGCCCAAACATATTCTTTACTACCTTCTTTAGTAGCAAATTTAACGTCGAATGCTTTTGCGAAATTCTGACCTAAAAAATGTGATGTACCCGCCTGTAAAGCTTTTCCATCTTGCATTAATGCTTCAATACAATAGGTTTCAATCGCACCAGCAAAACGTTCGCTTTCAGTTTTCGTTCCTTTAATTACTGGCACAGCCATATGGTTTTCGGCAAAATCAGCATATACATTCATCATTTGCTCTGCCTCTGCTATCGCTTCTTTCTCCGTAGCATGCGCAGTGTGTCCTTCTTGCCATAAAAACTCAGACGTTCTTAAGAATAGTCTTGTTCTCATTTCCCATCGCACAACATTGGCCCATTGATTAATTAACAAGGGCAAGTCTCTATACGACTGGATCCATTTTCTATAGGTATCCCAAATAATGGTTTCTGAAGTAGGTCTAACAATTAATTCTTCTTCTAATTTTGCATCAGGATCAACAATTACCCCACTACCATCTTCAGCATTTTTCAATCTATAGTGTGTTACAACAGCACATTCTTTAGCAAAGCCTTCTACATGGCTAGCTTCTCTACTGAAGTATGATTTCGGTATAAATAATGGAAAATATGCATTTTCATGTCCGGTCTCCTTAAACATTTTGTCCAAGCCTGCCTGCATCTTCTCCCATATTCCATAACCGTAGGGTTTTATCACCATACAACCTCTAACACCAGAGTTTTCAGCTAAATCTGCTTTTACAACTAGTTCGTTATACCATTTGGAATAATCCTCACTTCTCTTAGTCAAATTTTTACTCATTATCTGGAGTTTGGCACAAATTTTGTAAATATTATAATAAATTAATTGGGTAAAACTAGTTATTTTTAATATGTTCAACAATATAATTTTGATCTGATGAGATATTCTTTACCCCACAGCAAACTTCGAAACATAACAATGTTGGTAACCCTAGGTTTAATAATAGCCTCATGTGGTTCTTACCAGCAATCTTCTTATTACGACAACGATGGTATTTATTTTGATAATACTCCAACCACAGTAGAAAGAAGACCAGAGCAACGAAATTATCAGCAAAATAATACAGAAACCAACACGTATTCTGATTACTTTGGAGAAAAAGCCAATCAATATGATGAAATATTGGATAGCGAAATTTTCACAGATGTTGATTCTTATTCGAGCAATACCGTCGATGACAGTGTACAACAAGGTCAATTAACAGATTATTATTCAAGCGAAAATGACTACCAAGGTTATGGTGGTTGGGGCGACAATAATTCTAATGTAAGTATTACTATTTATGACAATGGATGGAATAATTGGGGATATGGTGGACTTTATGGTTGGGCAAACCCCGTTTGGGGATGGAACAATTGGGGATATGGTGGTTATTATGGATATGGCTGGAACAATCCTTGGGGATGGAACAGGTGGAATAATTGGGGATATGGCGGTTTCGGATACGGATATGCAGGTTTTGGATTCGGATGGAACAACCCTTACTATGGATATGGATATGGTTACGGATATAGAAACTACAACCGTAATTATGGCTACACCAATAGAAGTTATGCCTATAACAACTCAAGAAGAGGTAATTACAATAGAACATCAATAAATAACGGAGCTACAACAAATGCTTTAAGAGGTAGATCTAATGTAAATACACGAGGAGATTCTCCTAGATACAGAAGTACCGATTCTAGAACAGCCACAGCGAGAAGCTCTTCGAATACACGTAGTTCAAGAACCTATTCTGGAAATACAGCAACAAGAAGAACTGTTGGTGTTGATCAGAACAGAGCTTATAGAACTAGCAGAAGCACAAGGGCTATACCTAGATATAACTCATCTTCTAGAAGCTCTAGCAGATATTCTACAAGTCCGAATACATCTGGCACCACAAGATCGAGTAGTAGAGTCATGACTCCAAGAACCTCAACGTATAGAAGCTCTGGAAATAGTAGCTCAAGAACAGGAAACAATTATTCAACTGGTCGTTCTACAGGAAATTCAAATAGTGGATCTTACAGAAGTTCTGGAAGCAACACAAGAAGCAACTCTAGTAGCGGTTCATATAGAAGTTCTGGTAGTAGCAGCTCTAGAAGTTCTGGTTCGTCAGCAAGAAGCTCAAGCAGTGGGTCTTCTAGATCTTCTGGTTCGTCTTCATCTAGCAGAAGTAGCGGCAGAAATAACTAAATCAAAAAAATTTAAAATTAAATTATTGCTATGAAAAGATATTTAACTTTCATAACACTGGTGGTGTGTGCCTTCGGTAGCGCTCAGAACATTAGTGAAGTATTACGCTATAGTGCCGAAAACCTTCAAGGTACTGCTCGCTTTCAAGCAATGGGCGGAGCTTTTGGAGCATTGGGAGGTGATTTATCCTCTTTAAATATAAATCCGGCGGGGTCAGCCGTTTTCAACAATAGTTTATTTACCATTTCTGGATCTAACTACAACACGAATAATCAATCTAGCTATTTCGGAAATAGCATAAATTCAGAGAATAATAATTTAGACTTAAATCAGATTGGCGGTGCATTTGTTTTTAAAAATACCAATTCAAATTCCGAATGGCAGAAATTTACTTTGGCATTTAATTACGATGTAGTTGATAATTTCGATAATGAATATTATGTTGCTGGAAGCAGCACTCAAGGTATTGACAACTACTTCTTAAATTTTGCGCAAGGCACACCTTTCGGGTCTATTCTGCGCCAAGACGGCGAATATTTAGAAGAAGCTTATTTAGACATCGGTTCTAATCAAGGTTATAAAGAACAACAGGCATTTTTAGGATATTATGGAGGAATTCTGGACCCTATTTCAGAAGATGACAATAATACTGATTACGTTAGCAACACCATTTATAATACTGTAAATCAGGAGTTTTTAAGAAGAACTACTGGTTATAACAGTAAATTCACCTTGAATATGGGCTCTCAATTTAAAGAGAATATTTATATGGGTGCTTCGTTAAATTTTCATAATGTATTGTATTCAAGGTTTGACCGATTCACAGAAAACGGATATGACTCTTCATCTGAAATACAGAGAACAACTTTCGATAATTATTTACAAACTGATGGTAACGGATTCTCATTTAGCATGGGTGCTATTGCCAAATTAAATGAATACGTACGTTTAGGTGGTAGCTACCAATCCCCAACATGGTATCAATTAGAAGATGATTTTTCTCAACGCATCAATTCTGATTTGGCTGATGATGAGATTAATTTTATTGATCTTAACATTGTAAACCTTTTTGAATCTTATACTATTAAAACCCCAAGCAAGTTGACTGGAAGTTTAGCTGTCATCTTTGCACAAGATGGATTATTAAGTTTTGATTACGGATTTCAAGATTTTTCAAAGGCAGAATTACGACCTACAAACGATTCTAGTTTCCAAACCGTTAACAATCAAATTTCTAATGATTTAGGTACGGTATCTACATTTCGACTAGGTGGAGAATACAAAATTGAACAAGTAAGCTTAAGAGCTGGCTATCGTTTTGAACAAAGCCCTTACACCAATGGTAATTCAATAAGTGATTTAAATGCGGTTTCTGGTGGTATCGGTTATAATTTTGGAGGTAGTAGATTAGATTTTGCTTTAAGCCGATCTCAGCAAGATATTAATGAACGATTATTTGATACCGGCATTACTACACCAGCAATTATTAATAGAATAAACACCAATGCAACGTTGAGTTATACGATAAACTTCTAATTAAGTTTATTCTTAAAAAAAAGGGGAGCAAATTTGCTCCCCTTTTTTTATCTTTTTAATGTAAAATGTGTCTTTCTTGTTTTGGCTACTAATAACCCCTCTTCTATTTCGCCATATTCAAATCGAAACCAATAATCAGTAGAAGGCATTTGTTGGCCATTAAAAGTACCATCCCATACACTATTGGGGGCTAATTGTTTTAGTAGTTTACCGTATCTATCAAAAATAAAAACAACAGGATTTGTTAGGGTTTCAATTCCTTGAATATTCCAAGTATCATTAATACCATCGCCATTAGGGGTAAAAAACTTAGGATACCCAACCACTAGAAATTCCAATGGATCAGT
>CAXBIJ010000274.1:0-4969 GCA_963975675.1 uncultured Maribacter sp.
TTATGATAAGTTTTTGGTTTTCATAATCAACCTTAACAGTGCCGTTAAAAATACCATGAACAGAATCAGTTCTTAAAAGGCTTGCTCTTTTTTCTAGGTTTTCGTTTGTAGGCTTACCACGAACAACTATTGCTCTAAGTCTCAATTGGTTTCCTTTACCAGTTTTAGACATTAATTCTCTAGCTACCAATCGGCCAATTCTTCCAAAACCGTAAAGAACTACATCTTTAGGTTCTATGCTTTTAAAGCTTTGAGCAGTTTTAAGTTTATCTATTACAAATGCTTTTACATTGCTTAAAATATTATTATCTGAATGATATTCATAGGTTAATTTGCCAATGTCTAGTTTAGAAGGAGGCAAAGGAATATCTGCTATTGAACGTAATATTTCCACCGAATCGAAGATAGAAATCGGCTTTTGTACAAATTCTCCTGCATATTCATGTAAATGAATAATGTCACTTACGTTTTTATCAATAACCTGATTTTTGAAAAGTACAATTTCAATAGATTTATCGTACCAAAGATCACTAACAATTTTTATAAATTCAGTAGTTGCTTTTCTACGGTCTGCTTGAAAGGCCAGCTCTTTTTCAAATGTAGTTTGTGGAGCCATAATAATTGATTGATTTTTAGAATTCGCACAAAACTAGAAAATTTAAGTGCCTTATTTAAATAATTTTCAACAAAAAGCCTTCGTTTTTACGAAGGCTGTATTTTTTAGCGTTTTCTTATTGAAAGATAAGCCGGTCTCGTTCTCCATTAGACCCTAACATTGTAATAACGGTTTTATCATATTTTGAGATTCCTCCAAAGGCATTATATGCATCATCAATGTTTCCAATTTCAATATCATCTATTTTTACGATAACTTTTTCAGATAATCCGTATCCTCTATATCTTTCAGGTACTCCAATAATCTTGACTCCAGTTTTAGTTTTGTAAACCTTTTTGTCATGTGCAGTAAGGTTCTTAACTTCTAAACCCATTTCTGGAACTGTTAATGATTGCCTTTCTTTTAAAGTTAAAGGTATTTCCAATAACTCATCATTTCTATCAATCACAAAGGCTAAGGTGTCTCCAGGTCTTTTAGTTGCTAAATATCCTGTAAGATCGGGGTATTTATGAACTACAATTTCATCTACTTTTTTTATTATATCTCCGATTTTAATACCTGCTTGTTGAGCAGCAGATTCATCTTCGATAAGTTCAATATAAACTCCATCAATATTATTGATTCCTTTTTCGATAGCATCTCTTGTATTTGTAGGCGCTGGGCTGATACCCATGAAGCCTTTTTGAACATTACCATATTCTAAAATATCTTGAATTACTTTTTTTGCAATATTACTAGGTACCGCAAATGAATATCCTACATAAGAGCCTGTTTGAGAGGTGATTGCAGTGTTTATGCCTACTAAGTCTCCGTTTGTATTTACCAACGCTCCCCCTGAATTTCCAGGGTTGACAGCTGCATCTGTTTGTATGAAAGACTGATTTTTTCCAAGATTACGTGCTTTTGCACTAATAATCCCTGCAGTTACCGTAGAGGTTAGGTTAAAAGGATTGCCTACAGCTAATACCCATTCACCAATTTTTGTTTGGTCAGAATCACCAAATGCCAAATAAGGTAACTTTTCATCTGTATCTATTTTAATTAAAGCAATATCTGAATTTGGATCAGCACCTACTAATTCAGCATTGTATGTTTTGTTGTTGTTTAAGGTTACCTGTAGTTGATTTGCTCTACTTATAACATGGTTATTCGTAACTATATATCCATCTGAAGAAATTATTACTCCAGAGCCGGTTCCTATTTGAGGTACAGAACTACCGCTTGACCCATAGAAAAAATCTAATATGCTAGTTGGGCTTTTGCTTAAGGTGATATTCATTACGTGAACAACCGCATTAACTGTATTTTCTGCAGCAATGGTAAAATCTACATCATTAATCCCAGAACCACTTGCAGAAGTGGGAGTATAATTGGTGTTAAAAACACCATTGCCATTATCTTGTGAAATAATGGTAATATTATCTTTTTCGAAAAAGAGTTTATAAGTGCCCAACGTGATTGCGCCTGCAAATACAGATACAAGTAGAAGACTTGCTAATCTTTTCATAATCTTTAATGTTTTAACGTATTCGACACAAAATTACTCGTTTTTATGCTCTTTGATAAGCGTTTAACTACTTTTTAACTACTATTAAAAACTTAATTATATCCTATCTTTGTGTCTATAAGCTAACATGAAATATACTTTTTATAAATATCAAGGAACCGGTAATGATTTTGTGATGTTTGATAACCGCAAAAACGAATTTCCGAAAGACAATGTGAGTTTAGTCGCAAGTATATGTAATCGTAGATTTGGTGTAGGTTCTGATGGGTTAATTTTATTAGAAGATGATGAAAATACAGATTTTAAAATGGTGTATTTTAATTCTGATGGAAAGGCAGGAAGTATGTGCGGTAATGGTGGAAGATGTATTGTTGCATTCGCCCATTTTCTTGGCATAATTAAGGATAAAACAGTTTTTATAGCTGTAGACGGTTTGCATGAAGCTAATATTGATGGCGATGTGGTAAGTTTGAAAATGTCAGATGTTCAAGAAATAAAAGAAAAGCCAAATGCACTTTACTTAAATACAGGATCGCCACATCATGTACAATTGGTTAATGAATTGAAATCATTTAATGTAGTTAAGGAAGGTGCTCGTTTGCGGTATGGTGTTTATGGTGAAAAGGGCAGTAATATTAATTTTGTAGAACAAGATGAAACAGGAGGTTTCGAAATACGTACTTACGAACGAGGTGTTGAGGATGAAACGTTATCTTGTGGTACAGGTGTAACTGCTGTTGCCTTAGGTATGTATCATTTGGGGAAAACAAAGGAAAAGATTGTTCCTATAAAAGCAGTTGGCGGCAACCTGGAAGTTTCTTTTGATGAGAAAAACGGTTTGTATAGTAATATCTATTTAAAAGGAGAAGCAAAACAAGTTTTTAAAGGCGAGCTAACGTGGTAAAATTAAAAGGAGAGCGAATTTATTTAAGGGCCTTGGAGCAAGAGGACCTAGATTTTCTATATGCACTTGAGAATAACACGGAAGTTTGGGAGGTGAGCGGCACAATTACACCATACTCTAAAAGTGTTTTACAGCTTTATCTAGATAATGCCCACCGAGATATTTTCGATGTAAAACAATTACGAATGGTAATATGCGATTTGCAACATAAAGCGATTGGATTGATAGATATTTTCGATTTTGAACCAAATCATAAACGAGCAGGCATAGGTATAATTATTCTGGATACAGAGCAAAGAAATAAAGGAATTGGGGCTGAGTCTATTACCCTGTTATGTAATTACGTTTTTGATGTACTAGGTTTAAGACAGATTTATGCTAATATTTTAGAAGAGAATTTAGCTAGCATGCATTTGTTTAAAAAATTAGGTTTCATAGAAGTAGGTATTAAAAAAGATTGGGTTCGTATTAAAAATACCTTTAAGAATGAGGTTTTATTACAAAAAATAAATAATTGATGAGTTTCAAACGTATTTTACTAGGAGTAGTTCTAGCAGGTTTAATTGGTGGCGGTATTTTCGCATACATTGCATATGATGCATTTTTTTCGCCTAATACAAGATTCAATAGTGATGAAGAATTTGTTTTTATACCAACAGATGCCTCTGAGAGTGATTTAGAAAGAGTATTGTCTCCATTACTTAACGATTTTGATGCCTTTAAATCTGCAGCTAACGGAAAGGGCTACTTAAGCAATATTAAAGCTGGTAGGTATAAGCTTACTAAGGGTATGAATAATAACGAGATTGTTAACTCATTAAGAAGCGGTAATTTGCCTGTGAATGTATCTTTTAATAATCAAGAGAATGTAAATGACCTAGCGGGTAGAATAGCAATTCAAATAGAGGCAGATAGTAGTTCTTTGGTTGCTGCCTTTAAGGACACCGAGTTTTTGAAATCTAACGGATTTAATGAGGATAATTTGATTTCACCTTATATTCCCAATAGTTATGAGTTTTTCTGGAATACATCTGCAACTGCCTTTAGAGATAGAATGTTAAAAGAATACAATCGATTTTGGAACGATGCTAGAATTGAAAAAGCAAAGACACTGGGTTTAAAACCTAACGAAGTAATTGCTTTAGCTTCAATAGTACATAAGGAAACTGCGAAGGTTGAAGAACGACCAACAGTGGCTGGAGTGTATTTAAATAGATTAAAAAAAGGAATGCTGTTACAAGCGGATCCAACGGTTATTTATGCAATAAAAAAGGAGACAGGTAATTTTGATACCATTATTAAGCGAGTATTGTATAAAGATTTAGAGATGGATTCTCCCTATAATACCTATAAGTATGCAGGCTTGCCTCCAGGGCCCATAGCAATGCCCGATATTACGGCTATTGATGCGGTTTTGAATCCAAAAAAACATAATTATTATTATTTTGTGGCGAATGTAGAAAAATTCGGATATCACATGTTTGCAGAAAATTTAACGCAACATAACCGAAATAAAGAGCAATACATCCGATGGATTAATGCACAAAAAATCAATAGATAGGTTTATTGTCCGAATTTTAGCACTTGTTAACTAAATCTGTATTCTTTTAACAGAACCTTCTTAAACTACTATAATTTCCCTGATACCTTTGTAAAAGAAATTTAAGCAGGCAAATAGTGTTCGCCATTAGTCTTAAGAAATAACAAGTATGAGAAGATGGATATTAATTTGTTGTCCTCTAATTGTGATGTTTGTTTTATCTGGTTTCGGTTTCAAACCATTTAAGGTTGAAGTGCCGGAGTTACTTAAAGTAAAAGAACCTACTTTAGTTTCGTTTCCTCAAGACGAATCTTTTTTATCGAATTATCAAATTGCTCCCCCCTTTCTTGGTAGTCAGTATATAGGCTTTAAAGAGGCATTGGCCTTTAAAGAGTCTCAAGG
>CAXBIJ010000275.1:0-4965 GCA_963975675.1 uncultured Maribacter sp.
GGTATTGGGTCTCAAGTTGGGGTAATGTTACCATTTAGCAGAGGTCATGAAACAGAAGCGGATTTAATTGGTTTGCAGATTATGGCGATAGCTGGTTATGACCCTTATGAAGCTGCAGAGTTATGGAAGCGTATGAAAGCGAATAGTGGTGGACAAGCACCACCAGAATTTATGAGTACGCACCCATCGAACGATACAAGAATAAATAACCTTACCGCTTGGGCACCAGATGCTGCTGCTGAAGCAGCAAAATTTGGAGTAACCAAATTTAAATAAAACTTAAAGCATTATTGTATATTGAAGCCGTTCAGAAATGAGCGGCTTTTATTTTTATATATGGGGAAAACATTAGTTGTAAAAGGAAGTAAAAAATTATTAAACGCTTGGGCCTTTTATGATTGGGCCAATTCGGTATATAGCTTGGTAATTTCGTCTGCAGTATTTCCTATTTTTTATGGTGCTCTATTTAGGGTTGCAGGTATTGAGAAAGTTACAGTTTTTGGTGGTGAGATTGCAAGAGCTCCATTAATAAGTTACACCACTTCTTTGGCTTTCGTTTTCATTGCAATCATAACTCCATTAATTTCTGGTATTGCCGATTATCTAGGGAATAAAAAAATGTTCATGAAATTCTTTTGCTATTTAGGCGGACTTTCATGTATAGGGTTAAACTGGTTTTCATTAGATAATATTTATTTCGGACTACTTTGTTATTTCTTAGCATTAGTAGGATTTTGGGTAAGTTTCGCTATAAATAATTCCTACTTGCCAGATGTTGCTTTCCCAAAACAACAAGACGCAATTAGTGCTAAGGGCTTTTCTTTAGGGTATATTGGTAGTGTAATTCTTCTGATATTTAATTTAGCGATGGTAATGCAACCTGACTTTTTCGGAATAACTACCGATGAAACAGGTGCCGCAGAAATTAAGGCCATGAAATATTCATTTATTACGGTGGGTATTTGGTGGGTGCTTTTTGCTCAATATAGTTTTTATTATTTACCAAAAGGCTATAAAAAAGTAGGCAAGAGAACCAATATAATTTTAAATGGTTTTAAAGAATTGAAACTTGTATGGCTGCAACTAGGAAATCAAATTATACTTAAAAGATACCTAGGTGCATTTTTTGTTTATAGTATGGCTGTGCAGACCGTAATGTTAATTGCTGCTTATTTCGGAGAAGAAGAAATAGCCTGGGGAACTGATTCTGAACGAACCATGGGTTTAATAATAAGTATTTTAGTAATACAACTAGTGGCAATTTTCGGAGCTACTGTAACCGCAAAAGCTTCTGAGAAATATGGTAATATAAAAACCTTGATTGTGGTAAATGCACTTTGGGTTGGTATATGTATTTATGCTTATTTCGTTATAACTCCCATAGATTTTTATATAGCTGCGGGTTGTGTTGGTCTGGTAATGGGAGGAATTCAAGCATTATCTAGGTCAACATATTCCAAATTTTTACCAGAAACTAAGGATACGACCTCCTTTTTTAGTTTTTATGATGTTGCTGAAAAAATAGGAATCATTATTGGTACTTTACTTTATGGTATTGTTGCTCAGTTAACAGGTAGTATGAGAAGTTCTATAATATTTTTAGGGCTTTTCTTTTTAATTGGAATGTTCTTATTATTGCGAGTAAAAGAATCAAAAAAGCCTCTATTATAGAGGCTTTTTTTAATTGATTGTTCGCTATTTTGATTTTAAAGATTATCCTTTAGAAATATCGCCTGAACCAGAAGTTTTGGTGTCCACTTTCTCAGGATTGCCTCTATATGAAATATCACCTGAGCCAGAAACTCGTGCCTTAATTGATTTTTTAGCAGTTACTTGAATATCTGCAGATCCAGATACAGTAGCGCTTACATTATCCGCTTCAAGATTATATGCTTCAATATCACCACTGCCAGAAACTGTAGCATCAAAATCTTTAGTAGTGCCGCTCAAGGTTATGTCACCAGAACCAGACATGCTAGCAGATATGGTACTTGAATCAATATCTAAGGTGATATCTCCAGATCCAGACATTGCCGTGCTAAAATTATCAGATTTAATTTTTGTTTTGCCAACGATGTCTCCTGAGCCTGACATTGAAACAGAACTTATTGATTGAACCGGAACTGTAATTCGAATTTCAGATTTCCAAGAACTGCTTTTGAGGTTTACACCTTTTTCAGTTTTAATGACCAGTTTGCCATCTTTAACCTCTGTGATAATATACTCCAAAAGGTTTTCGTCGCCCTGTAGTGTAATGTCACCTTCGTTTCCTGAAACTAAATCTACATCGAACCAACCAGAAACTGCAATTCTGTCGTAATCTCCAGTGCTTCTTTCAATGGTGACATTATTTCCATTTCCTTTAATGGTTTTTCCCCATTGAGCAGAACAGGATAGGGTGATTAAACCTGTTAATAATAGTGGGCTTAATTTTTTCATGTTTTTCGTTTTAATTTGATTGATTATTTTTTCGTAAAACTTATTCCGCCGTAATCACTTGATAGTGTTACTTTGTTTCCACTTCCTTTAGAACCATAAAAACCTTCATAGTGCTTATCGGAAGATTTTTCTGTGCTGATATTAATAGTAAAATCATCTTTTCCGCTTACGCCTGCATAGCTCGTCGTTATGTCAAAATCGAAGTGATATTGGCTATTATAACCTATTTTGATTCCGGTATAATCTGTTCTAATATTTATATTGCCAGCATCTGCAGCTAATTCCTCTATTCTTATTGAACCATAATCAGCAACAATAGAAACATCACCATGAACAATCCCTAATTTAACAGTTATATAATCGCCATTACCGTCAATACTGTTTAATTCTTCAATATCCATATTACCATAGTCACTGGTATATTCCAAATTTTCCATTTTACCAATACTTGCATTTGTATAGTCTGCATTAATGCTAAGATTACCTGCTTTTTCTATAGTAAAACCTGAATAGTCTGCTCTAATTTCTCCGCTATTTATATAATCAATAGTAGATTTAGAAGTGTAGTCAAAATTTAAGCGATTATTTCGACCTCTTAGTTCTCCTATTTCTAGTCGCCCATAATCACAATTGATCCTGGCATGACCATCGATTCTATCTAAGATTATATTTCCATAATCGTTATTTAAATCGACATTGTTTTTAACTGGAACTTTAATAGTGTAATTGATTTGCATGTTTACATTATTGTTGTTGCCCCAATTCCATCCCCATCCATTACTATTTTTGTTAAAGATGGTTTCTGCGGAAACCCTGTCATTACTTGCTTCAAATTCAACTGAAATTTCATCTAATTTTTTTTGAACTTTTTCTTCATTGTTTCCATTGGTCTTAATATGTACCTCTATTACAACACGGTTCTCGTTCCAAGACGTAATATTTAGATTTCCATAAGAATTGCTGACTTTTAAAAGCGCGTTAGGGCTCACGTTAAATTCTTTTTTTATGGTTTTTTCTTTGGTATGTTTACCATCAAAACCCTTGTCGTGTGCATTTAAAGCCGTTGAAAAAGCTATTATTAATAGCCAAGTATATTTAAATAGTATAGTTCGCATCATTTGTATTTTTAATAGTTTTAATATTCTCTATTTGTGTCATAACTTCGTTTAGAAGTTCTATTCTAGTTTGAAAATTTGTAATCATGGCGCTTAATATTAATTTACCATTGCCGCCATTTATAAGATCTTGTTCCATTTCGGTATAATTCAATTCAAGTTTTTTTAATTGAAGCATAGTATCATTAATTATTCTTTCCGTCTCTGGCGATTTTTCAGAATTCAAATCTTTGACTTGTTCTTCAATTAAGTTTGCAAAATAAAACTGTGTTTTAGAAGCCTCAGGTGAGATCTTGGCAACCTTTTCATCAATAGTAGATGAAGTGTTTAATTGAAAAAATCCAACAGTTAAAAGAAGCGTGACAGCAGCAGCAATCGATACGATTTGTATCCAAGACCTAGTATTTCTATGTCTAATGGTTGTAACACCTTTCGATTCATTTAATTTATTCAAAAAGCGTAGATGATGCCCATCATTAGGCTCTTCAAAATCTATAGTGTCCTTTAGCTTTATAAATAGCTCTTCTATGGTATCTTTTTTCATCAGACTGCAAGTATTAATTTTTTTCTAAGACTTTCTTTCGCTCTTGAAACAGTAGTTCTGCAATTGGCATAACTAATATTCATTATCTCACTTATTTCTTCATAATCAAACCCTTCTATTAAATGTAAGGTCAAAGAAATTCTGTAATTGTCTTTTAAATCTTTCATGGTTTCCATCACTTTTTGAGCCTTTAGTTCTGTAAACACATGATCAGATGCAATTCCATCATTATCTTCGACCTTGTATAATACCTCATCTAAAGCAACTTCATTCTTTTTTTGTTGCTTTCTATATTGATGAATGCTATTATTGATTACAATACGTTTTAACCAAGATCCAAAAGTAACTTCCCCTTTAAAAGTATGCAGTTTGGTGAAAGCGCTTAGAAACGATTCTTGCATAATATCCTCTGCTTGGGCAGTGTCTTTAACAATTCTTAGTGCTGTATTGAACATGGCCTTGTAATACCTATTGTACACTTCTAGCTGTGCACTTTGTTTACCGGCTATACAACATTGCAAAAGCTCATCAATATGTTCTCTTTGTTGGCTCAAAAAGTGATTGGTTTAGGTAATGATGATTCAATTTACGGTTTGTTACAGTTTAGAAAAATTTACATATGTATTTTATCGAATAAAAAAGGATTTTGTCGATATATTATATTAAAATTTAATAGTAGTGGAAGTATTGAAATACATTTGAATTTCCCTCAAATAATTATAAATCAGCATAATAAATAAATTATAAGGTCATGAGGGGAAAATATTTGTTATATATTCTAAATGTTTTTTTTGGACTATTTAATTATTTAATAATATTTTCACAAACACCATCTAGTGAAGGGGAATGGAGCCCTGTGCTCAGTAT
>CAXBIJ010000276.1:0-4960 GCA_963975675.1 uncultured Maribacter sp.
GTCCATTTCCAGCATCAACCGATGCACGTTTTACTTCTGTGGGTACTTCGGCTATTAAAAGATGGGTACGCCCAGTATCTTTTCAAGATTGGCCGAATAAATTTCTTCCAAAGGCATTACAAAATGAAAATCCTTTAGGTATTGTAAGATTAGAAGAAGGTAGTTATACCAATTAAAATAAAACTTATGAAAAGCTTGAGTTATAGATTCAACTTTGTAATAGCGATATTAAATATTTCGCTACTTCTTTTTACGATGTATTCTCAAGCTCAAAAAAGTGTAACACCATTATCTGCGATACTTTCAGAAATTGAAGGATACAGTTCTTTTGATAGAAGCGAACACCCTTTAGGCGTTCATAAAGAGGCTTTGGCGAAAAAAGATGCTGAATTCGCTGAAAAGCAACTGGCAGTACTAGCGAGTTTAAATAAAACTGCATTTACTGAAACTGAATTAATCTCTTGCGAATTATTAAGATTTCAACTCCAAAATGAGGTAGATGAGTATCAGTACAAAATGTATCTAAACCCTATTCAGGCAGATCAAGGTTTTCATTTAAATCTTAATTATAGAATAAAACCAATTTTAAGTTATGAAGATGCAAAACAGTATCTGAAAATGCTTAGTGCCATACCTGATTTTGTTGATGAGCATATCATTTTATTGAAAAAAGGATTAACAGAGGGTGTTTCTCAACCAAAAATTATTTTTAAAGGATATGAATCAACCTACGATACTCACATTGTAACCGATTATTCGCAAAGTAGTTTTTACGAACCATTACAACAGCTACCTGACATAATTAATAAAGAGCAACAAGATTCTATTACGATTGCGGCCCAGAATATTATAATGGATAAGGTGGTGCCATCATTTAAAAAAATCAAATCTTTTTTTGAAACGGATTATATACCCTCTACACGCAAAGCTATCGGAGTATCTGAAACCCCAAATGGTTTAGAATTTTATCAGAATAGAATTAATTATTATACAACTACAACCGAATATTCATCAGATGATATTCACACTATAGGGCTTTCTGAAGTTGCTCGTATTAAGTCTGAAATGAATGCTATTATCAAAGAGGTGAATTTTGAAGGAAGCTTTTCAGAGTTTTTAACCTTTCTTAGAACGGATGCTCAATTTTACGCAAAAACTGGCGAAGAGCTTTTAATGAATGCACGTGATATTGCAAAACGTATCGATGCAGAATTACCAAAATATTTTTCAACATTACCGCGTCGACCTTATGGTGTTTTAAAAGTGCCTGATGCAATTGCACCCAAATATACAGGGGGTAGATACTCGGGTCCTTCATCAGATACACAACCAGGTTATTATTTGGTGAACACCTATAAATTAGAAAGTAGACCATTGTATACTTTGCCTTCTTTAACAGCACATGAGGCTGTACCTGGTCATCATTTACAAGGAAGTTTAAATAAGGAATTGGGCGATAGTATTCCGAATTTTAGAAGAAATATGTACTTATCTGCCTATGGTGAAGGTTGGGCACTGTACACAGAGTTTTTAGGAAATGAGCTTGGTATTTATAGAACGCCATATGAAGAGTTTGGTAAATTGACTTACGAAATGTGGCGTGCTTGTAGGTTGGTCGTAGACACGGGCATTCATGCAAAAGGATGGAGTAGAGCAGAAGTGGTCGATTATATGACCAATAATACAGCATTATCGGTGCATGAGATAAACACCGAAACCGATCGTTATATCGCATGGCCAGGTCAAGCAATATCATATAAGATAGGTGAGTTGAAAATTAGAGAACTTCGAAAAAAGGCTGAAGAAGCTTTAGCTGATAATTTTAATATTCGTGATTTTCATGAAATTATTTTAGAACAGGGTACAGTAACATTACCAATTTTAGAACGAAGGGTAAACGACTATATTAATCGTACCAAATAAATTATTTTATGGCCAGTACTACATTTGTTTGTGTTGATGCCCATACGTGTGGTAATCCTGTTAGGGTAATAAAACATGGCGGGCCTAATTTGGTGGGTGCTACCATGAGCGACAAGAGGCAACATTTTTTAAAAGAATTTGATTGGATTAGAAAGGGGTTAATGTATGAACCTCGAGGCCATGATATGATGAGCGGTAGTATTTTTTATCCGCCAAGTAATCCCCATAATGATTTTGGAATTTTATTTATTGAAACAAGTGGCTGCCTACCAATGTGTGGTCACGGAACCATTGGTGCTATTACTATTGGTATTGAAGAGGGATTGATAATTCCTAAAATTCCGGGCCAAGTACGTATGGAAACCCCTGCAGGATTGGTTAATATCAGTTATCAGCAAACTAATTCTAAGGTTGATTGGGTGAAATTAACGAATGTAAAATCATATTTAGCAGCGACTAATTTAACTATAGAATCATCAGATTTAGGAGAACTGACTTTTGATGTTTCCTATGGAGGTAATTTTTATGCTATTGTAGACCCACAACAAAACTTCACAGGAATTCAAGATTATTCTGCAAGTAAATTGATACAATTTAGTCAAGAATTACGCAAGAAAATAAATAGTAAATATCCAGATTTGTTTATTCATCCAGAGGATTGTACGATTAGAAACGTAAGCCATATGCTATGGACAGGAAAAACAATTTCTGAATATGCAACGGCTCGTAATGCAGTGTTTTATGGTGATAAAGCCATTGACCGTTCACCTTGTGGTACAGGTACATCTGCACGAATGGCGCAATGGCACGCAAAAGGTAAGTTAGCTTTAAAAGAAGATTTTATACATGAGAGTTATATTGGCTCACAGTTTATAGGTCGTGTTGAAGAGGAAACTATGTTAGCTGGAAAACCGGCAATTATTCCCAGTATAAAGGGATGGGCCAAAATTTATGGTCAAAATACCATTACAATTGATGATGATGATCCTTACGCATATGGATTTCAAGTAATTTAGAACATCAAACTTAAGGCAAATGAAAAAACTTTATCCGTATTATCTTTTACTCATTTTATCAGTAGCAAGCTGTCAAGAAAAGAATGCTAATCTTGAAAACACCGTTCCAACAATAGAAAAGGTTTCGACCCAATACGAGTACTTATACCAAAATGCCATGAAATTTTGGGATACTGAAACGCCTATGCCGAGAACAATTGTTGATGGTAAATTGCATTCAGTAGGTATTTATGATTGGACTAGCGGATTTCATCCTGGATCTATGTGGAATTTATATGCTCTTACCAAAAACGAGGAATGGAAGAATAGGGCCACCTACTACACAAAACTTTTAGATACGTTACAATATTGGGAGGGTACCCATGACCTTGGTTTTATGATTGGTGACAGTTATGGAAATGCTTTGAAGTATGTGAAAAATGAAGATTATGAAAAAGTAATGGTTCAAGCAGCCAAATCGCTTTCGTCTAGATTTAAGCCGAATGCAGGAATAATTCAATCATGGGGATCTAATGATCGATGGCAATGCCCTGTAATTATTGATAATATGATGAACTTAGAAATGTTGTTCGAGGCAACGAAGATTTCTGGTGATTCTACTTTTTATAAAATTGCAGTAACGCATGCAGATACGACAATGGCCAAGCATTTTAGAAAAGATTATAGTTCGTATCATGTATTAGATTATGATACAGAGACTGGAGAAATTTTAAAGCGAAACACAGCCCAAGGGTATAAAGATGAATCTGCATGGGCTAGGGGGCAGGCATGGGGTCTGTACGGTTTTATTGTAATGTATAGAGAGACTAAAAATCTTAAATATTTAAATCAAGCAAAACATATTGCAGGGTTTATAATGAATCATCCAAACCTACCAGAAGATAAAGTTCCTTACTGGGACTACAATGCACCTGTTACAGCACAAACACCTCGTGACGTTTCTGCGGCAGCAATTACCGCATCTGCACTTTATGAGCTCAGTACCTATGTTGAACACAATTTAAATTCAGCTTATAAAAATGAAGCAAATACAATAGTAGAAACTTTAAGTAAGGAGCCATATTTGGCTGAAATTGGTACGAACGAAGGGTTTCTCTTAAAGCATTCTACAGGTCATTTACCTAATGATTCGGAAATAGATGTGCCTATCAATTATGCTGATTATTACTATTTAGAAGCCTTAATTCGTCAGCGTGAAATTGTTAATTAATATATAGTATGGCAAAAAATATAGTCATAATTGGTGGTGGTATCGTAGGTTTATGTTCTGCGTATTACTTAAGTAAAGAAGGCCATCAAATAACGGTTATCGATAAGGGAGATATAACTTCTGGAGCTTCATTCGTAAATGCGGGCTATATAACGCCTAGTCATATAATACCTTTAGCATCACCCGGTATGATTGCAAAAGGAATAAAAATGATGTTCAATTCTGCAAGTCCGTTTTACATGAAACCAAGACTAGATGTTGAATTCTTAAAATGGTCATGGTATTTTCATAAATCTTCTACAAAAGCTAAAGTTGAAAAAGCGATTCCGGTAATTAAAGAAATCAATCTCATTAGTAGAGAATTATTTACAGACATTAGAAATTCGGGTGATCTAGGTGAATTTCAACTTGAACGAAAAGGTTTATTGATGTTATATAAAACCGAAGCAAGCTACTTACATGAAAAGGAGGTTGCCGATAGAGCTAGTATTTTAGGTCTTGAAGTTTCAGAGTTGAACAAATCTGAATTAGAAATGATAGAACCTAATGTTAATATTGATGCAGAGGGAGCCATACATTATAAATGTGACGGTCATACGACCCCAACCGAAATTATGCCCAAGATGTTGAATTATCTAAAAAGTGTAGGAGTTAATATTCGCATCAATGAAGAAGTTCTAGATATAAATACTGGCAATGGCGTAATAAAGGAAGTAATTACCGATAAGAATAATTACCACCCAGACGAGGTAGTTTTGGCTGCCGGGTCATGGAGTGGAGAGGTTTCTAAAAAATTAAATTTAAAATTATC
>CAXBIJ010000277.1:0-4952 GCA_963975675.1 uncultured Maribacter sp.
GGTCCGTTTAGAGGTGGTAGAAGTGTTGCATCAACTGGTGTAGTTGGTCAACCCATGACCTATTACATGGGTACTGTTGGTGGTGGAATTTGGAAAACTACGGATGACGGAATTACATGGAATAATATTTCTGACGGATTCTTGAAAACTGCCACCGTAGGTGCCATTTCAGTATCTGAAAGCAATCCGAATATTGTTATTGCAGGTATGGGCGAGCATGCCGCAAGAGGAGTAATGACCTCTATGGGCGATGGTGTTTACAAATCTACCGATGCAGGAAAAACTTGGAATCATATAGGGTTAGGTGAAACCAGACATATTTCTGATGTTATCATACACCCTACCAATCCTAATATTATTCTTATTTCAGCCCAAGGAGCACAATATGGTCCCTCATCGCAACGTGGTATTTATAAATCTATTGATGGTGGCGAAACTTGGGAGAATGTTCTTTTTATAGACAATATCACAGGTGCTTCTGCTCTTTCTATGGATATGACCAACCCAACGATATTGTATGCCGCGATGTGGCAACACAGACGTTTTCCTTGGACGATGGAATCTGGCGGGAAAAATTCGGGCATTTATAAATCTACCGATGGCGGAGATACTTGGAAACAATTAACCGAAGGTTTACCAAAAGAAATGGGGAAAATCGGTGTTTCAGTATCACGGGCAAATCCTGAGCGAGTATTTGCTGTAATTGAGGCTGAAGGTGAAAAAGGAGGTGTTTATAGATCTGATGACGCGGGTAAGAAGTGGACACTAATCAATAAAGACCGTATCAACATTACCCGTTCGTGGTATTATATGGAGATTTTCGCTGACACTCAAAATGAGAATATTGTTTACGTACTTAATGCTCCAGTAACCAAATCTATAGATGGTGGAAAATCTTTTTCTCCACTATCTACACCACATGGTGATAATCACGATTTATGGATTGACCCTTTGAACAATCAACGCATGATTAATTCTAATGATGGTGGGTCTAATGTGTCAAACAATGGCGGCAAAAGTTGGAGCACCCAAGAAAACCAAAACACAGCGCAATTTTACAGGGTAATTACAGATAATTTAGTTCCTTACAATGTATATGGTGGCCAGCAAGATAATTCTACAGTCGCCATAGCTTCAAGAACTAACGATGGAGGTATCGATTGGAAAGATTGGTATTCAGTAGCAGGTGGAGAAAGTGCTTTTTTAGCTTTTGACCCCGACAATCCGCAATTAATTTATGGTGGTACGTACCAAGGAAATATTGATAAGTGGGATGCTAATACAAAAGAATCAAAACCTATTAAAGAATATCCAGAACTTGGTTTGAGCATTTCTCCAGAAAATGCAAAATATAGATACAATTGGAACGCACCTATTATTACATCACCACATGATAGAAAAACGATTTACCACGGTGGTAATGTGGTTTTCAAATCTACAGATGAAGGACAAAGCTGGTCTGTTATTAGTCCCGATTTAACTAGAAACGAAAAAGACAAACACGGACTAGGAGGCGGCCCGTTTACCAACGAAGCTGCAGGCGGTGAAATATATAACACCCTTACATACCTTACCGAATCATCACATGAAGAAGGTGTTCTTTGGTCAGGGAGCGATGATGGCTTGGTACATGTTACAAAAGACGGTGGCACCAATTGGAAAAATGTTACCCCTGCAGGTATTAAAGAAGGCATCATTAATAGTATTGAAGTATCTCCGCATGACCCTGCAACCGCCTATATTGTGCTAATGCGCTATAAGTCAATGGATTTAGGTAACTACATTTTTAAGACTTCTGATTACGGCACAACTTGGACGAAAATTACCAATGGAATAACCGGCGACCATACCTTTACCCGTGTTGTTCGAGAAGACAGAAAGGTAAAGGGATTACTTTATGCGGGTACCGAAACAGGTCTATTTATCTCTTTGGATGACGGACAAAATTGGCAGCCTTTACAACTAAATCTGCCATTGACCCCTATAAACGATTTAACCATTCAAGATAATGATTTGGTTGTAGCCACTGCTGGTCGTGCATTTTGGATTTTAGATGATTTAGCTACGATACAAAATATAAAAACACCCAAACAAGAGGTTACCATTTTTCAACCTAAAGACACCTATTTATTTATGGGTGGATCAAGTGAAAAACCTGTTCCAGGTTTAGGAAGCAATCCTAAAAGCGGAGTAACGTTTGATTATTATTTAAGTGAAAAACAAGATAGCACAGAACTAAAATTAGAAGTGATAAAAGACGGTAAAGTCATCCGTACCATTACAAATCAAAAGCCAAAAGATTTTAAATCTTGGCCTGGCGGTCCATCCAAACCAGATGTATTACCTTCTAGAAAAGGATACAATCGATTTACCTGGGATTTTAAAAGAGAAAGTTTACCAGCAGTAGACAATGTATTTGTTCTGGGTGGTCATGATGGTTCAACAGTAGGTCCAGGAGACTATACCTTAAAACTAAGTTTAGGAACGAATAGAACAGAAACAACGGTGAAAATTTTACCAAATCCGAAAGTGAAAAGTAGTCTAGCCAACTATTCAGAGCAACAAGAACTTTTAAAAACTATAGAAGCCACTGTGGTTGATATACACAATTCAGTGAATTCGATGCGTTCTGCAAAGTCACAGTTAAAAGATTATGCCAAACTCTTAAAAGATAATGAGATGGCTAAAGCCCTTTTAGAACAAGGAGATACTTTGGTGAAACGAATTACGACTTGGGAAGAAAACTTGATTCAACCCAATCAAAAAACTTTTCAAGATGTAATCAATTTTGAAAATAAGTTAAATGCTCAACTATTAAATTTAAGAGGTTACATAGATGTGGTAGAACCAAAAGTTACCGCAGGTGCCAAGATCCGGTTACAAGATCTTTTAGCCCAATGGAGCATGTTTAAAACAGAACATAATTCAATCATTACTACTGAAATGGAAGCATACAATGAGGCGTTTAGAAGTTTAAAAATTCCAGCACTAATATTATCCAATAAAAAATAGATACGGCATAGTGAACAATCTAATTATTGACACAACATATAAAGGAGAAGATTTTACTAAAAGTCGTTTGCCAAGAGCAGAATATGAAAATTGCGTTTTCGAAGGATGTACCTTTTCTGAAGGATATTTAGACAACCAGTTATTCATGGAATGTGAATTTATAGAATGTAATTTAAGCAATACAATCATTGTAAATACCACCTTTAAAGAGGTAAAGTTTTCGCATTGTAAACTTATGGGAGTGGCCTTTAATACGTGCAATACGTTTTTAATGGACATATCGTTTTTTGACTGTAATCTCAGTTATGCAATTTTTAATGAATTAAAACTTGTAGGGCAGTTGTTTGTATCATGTAAACTGAATGAAGCAGAATTTTCAGATTGCGACTTGAGTAAAGCAAACTTTGATTCGTGCGATTTAAATCGCACTATTTTTTCTAGAACTAATCTTGAAAAGACAGATTTCAGCAGTGCTTCAAATTTTAATATCGACCCAGAAAACAATAAGATGGTAGGTGCCATTTTTTCAAATGATGGCCTTATCGGTTTATTGCAGAAATACAAACTTAAAATAGTCATATGATAAGCAATTTATAAAAGTGCCAAGAATTAGGAAACAATTTGAATCTAGACAACAGAAATATGTGGTTTGGAAATTTAATAGGAGAACAACAATTTAAATAAATACCTTTAGAATAGTATTCTATACGTTAGAATAAGGGATTATATTAAATTTCATGAAAAAGTATCCATCAAAAATTAGTTTTGGGCTCTTATTTTTTATCCTATTAATATTGGCAGGAAGTGCCATACTAATGGTTTCGCCACCTGTATGGATAGGACTAATAGTCAATGTTCTATTGTTAGTTTTTATCATACACTTGTTCATGTCTACCTATTATTTAATTGATGGTCGTTTCTTAATTATAAGATCCAGCTTTTTGATTAATAAGAAAATTAAAATCAGTAGCGTTAAGAAAATATCTGAAACGAATAACCCTCTTAGCGCCCCTGCAGCATCGCTAGATAGACTTGAAATTATATATGACAATAATGGTTCAGTTTTAATTTCACCAAAAGATAAATCTGGTTTTATTAAACATATCACTCGATTAAATCCTCAAATTGAGGCTGCATACAAAGCAAGAGACAAAAAGTAAAGTTCAGTAGCAGAATTGATTATCAAAAGGAATAAAAACATATATTACTAATAATTAAATAAAAATTATCATGGGAAAAGGTCAAGACGCAAAGAAAAATGTAAAAAAGGCACCGGTAAAAACAGCTAAAGAAAAGAAAGAAGAAAAGAGGTTGAAAAAATCAAAATAAGATTGGTATTTATCACAATTTCCTTCAAGTAATTATTTTTAAACCAACTTTTAATAAAAATGTTTGGTTTAAAATAATTAGGATAAATCTTGTTCTAATACTTTTTAATTTATGCTTATAAGGAGTATGTCAACAATATAATTATGTTAATGGTAGGCAACACAAAAAGTATTTAATGGGAATTTTCGCTTTTTTAAATTCAAAACCATCTGTTCAAAAACTGACGAATAAACTCGTAAAGCACATTTTCACTATCATTCAAACAGAAAAAGGTGTTCGAGTTGAAGATGCAATTTGCGTTATGGCGACAATAGTGGGCGAAAGATCTATAAAAATTGCAAATGAGTTTTCAATAGATAATCACGATTTTGACCCTGGTTCGCCCATATTTTAGGAAAAAATAAATGAAATACTTGTTGGCCCAAAATCCGTGGAAAAATGGAACGATTTGCCAATTGGCTGTGTATTTAGTCAGATAAAATTAAAATTGAATTCTCATTTTGACAGCCATATCTTCCCTCAATTGGTTAATGTTTATAAAAGTTTTGTGAAAAATGTGGGGGAAACGGAATGGGGAAACCTAAAACTATCTGTGCCAGAAGAGAATAAAC
>CAXBIJ010000278.1:0-4892 GCA_963975675.1 uncultured Maribacter sp.
GGGCGCAATGCTCTTTCAATATCCAATTCCTCATTTGAGAAACCTTCTGAAGATGGGTCTAAATGCTCATTCATATACACACAAAGATATACAAACACTAGATAACTTCTTAGGTAAGTAATTTTCTAAATTCAAATTAACAAATAGATAAACAGCGCATTAAATACGCATTAGTATTAGACATAAAAATTGTAATTTCATAGTATGACAAAAGAAAATTACACTGCAGAAGTTCTTCAATATATCCCCATATTTTATATTATCTGGTCTGATGACCTATTATCGGCATCTGAAATTAATGTCGTTGAAAATACTATAGCTGAGGACAGTACTTTAACCCAAAGTGATAAAAAACAACTTCGCAAATGGTTAGATGTAAAAAACCCACCAAAAAATCAATTGTTCAAGTCTTGGAAACAACTCATTATTGGCAGCGGTGTTAAATTAGTAGAGCATGAGACCTACCCCTTAACTGCATTTAGCCAAAAAGTAGCTTCGCATTATCATAAAGGAATAGCACTTAACGACCATATTAAACAAATAGAAGTTAATCTTGGTATTCAACCAAATCACTACAACCATTTATTCGATGTACAAATCGATGTAGATAAAAACTCGGCCCAATACTCCGCAAAAGAAATTGATAGAATTTTAAAAGGAAATCATGCTGAGGTTGTTGATGATTTTAGACACGTGTTGAAAGACCCCATATTCTCTTGGGAGATACGTAGAAATAAAGAAGAATTTAGAAACCATGTGTTAAAACAAGTTGAATTTTTAGCAGATAAAGGTTACGGCGCGATGGCCTACCCAGAAACCTATGATGGCACAAACGACATGGAAGGTTACGCCTTAATTTTTGAAAACATGATGTTCGTAGATGGGAGTTTGGCCATAAAATTTGGTGTTCAATTCGGGCTTTTCGGTGGTAGTATTCAAAAACTAGGAACTAAAAAACATCACGACAAATATCTTAGAAATGCTGGATCTGCCAATCTCTTAGGATGTTTTGCAATGACAGAAACAGGTCATGGTTCTAACGTAAGAGGAATAAAGACCACAGCAACTTACGACCATACCACAGAAACACTGGTTATTCACACTCCCGGAAAAAATGATAATAAAGAATATATCGGTAATGCAATGCATTCTAAAATAGCCTCTGTTTTCGCCCAACTAATCGTTAATGGAAAAAATGAAGGAGTTCATGCAATTTTAGTTCCCCTAAGAAATGAAAATCATGAATTATTACCAGGAATTGAAGTTGAGGACAATGGGTACAAATTAGGCCTAAATGGTGTTGACAATGGAAAAATATGGTTTAATCAGGTTTCAGTGCCTAAAGAAAATCTGCTAAATAAATATGGAACAATTCTAGGTAACGGAGATTACTATTCAGAAATTAAAAATCCGAATAAAAGATTTTTTACCATGTTGGGCACCTTAGTAGGTGGAAGAATATGTGTGGCTAGAGCTGGTTTAGGAGGCGCCAAATTCGCACTTACGGTAGCCATAAAACACGCATTAAAAAGAAGACAGTTTAATGATAGTGTAAAAATTCAAGAAGATTTACTGATGGATTATCCATCACATCAATTGCGTTTAACACCTCTAGTGGCTAGTGCTTATGTCTACCATATTACCTTAGACAAAATGATGAAGGTATATTGTGATGAGTCTCAACCCGACAAAAGACAAGTAGAAACACAAGTAGCCGGACTAAAATCTATTATTACCTGGTATGCAAATAACACCATACAAGAATGCAGAGAAGCATGTGGCGGCAAGGGTTACCTACTAGAGAATCGTATTGCTGATTTAAAAGGCGATGTTGACATTTTTACCACATTTGAAGGGGACAATAATGTTCTGCTTCAATTAGCCGCTAAAGGAGTGCTTTCTGACTTTAAAGCAGAATTTAACAGTGCAGGCTTTTCAACGGTGTTAAAACTATTGAGTTCACAAATAAGCGATAAATTATCAAATATAAACCCACTATATACGAACAAAACTGATAAGGACCATTTATACAATCCGAAGTTTCATGTGCATGCTTTTGAACATAGAACACGAAGATTGACTTATACTATAGCCATGAGAATTAGAGGTTATATTAAAAAAGGTATTCCATCTTATCAAGCTTTTTTAAAAGTGCAAACTCATTTACTAACACTTGGCAAAGCATATAGTGTCGAACTTGCTTATAAATCGTTTATAGAGCACAACAACACTATTAAGGATCCACATCATAAAGCTCTTTTTGAAAAACTAGGAACGCTCTACGCTCTTTCTGAAATAAGAAAAGACGCTTCTTGGTATTTAGAACAAGGATATATTGGAAGCACAAAATCAAAAGCTATACGACAACGCGTTGAAAGACTTTGTACAGAATTGAGACCCCATTTAGATAGCCTAGTCGATGGTTTTGGAATACCCGAACATTGCTTAACCGCTCCGATAGCGAATTAGTTTTTTTCCTTTTCTAATCTAGAGGTATCTAAAAAGTCAGAAATTGTAATCTTCGGATCGCCATAAAGTTTGGTTTTAGTATTTCCTCTAGAGCTTAATTGAAAATTACCTAAAGCTCTAATTTCAGCATTAGGTGAGTCTTCTGTAACCAAAAGAACATCGCTTGTCTGTAACTCAGATGCTTTTAATGAACTGTTACCATATAATTTAGCCATTAAGAAGTCAGCAGTGCCTTCAACCTTAGCTGAAGCATTTTCATACATATATATGCTGTTATTGGCACCTGTAGTATATAGTTTTACATCAATCCTATCCTTTAAAATAACATTTAGAGAATCGCTAGCCAAATTAAAATCGCCAGAACTAATTTCCTCCATAGTGATATCAATAATGTCAGCAGTAGCATTTAATTCTAATCTAGAAGTACCAGAAGTATGAACCTTTAAACGGTCAGTTGAAATGACATCTTTCATACTAATTTTTCCATTTAACATGTTTACAGACCTTATTTCTTGAAAGAAAATAGTGATATTAAGCTTTCTTTTAGAAGTGATGTTATAGAAGGATGATATTTTTAAAATACCATTTTCTACTTTAAACTTTAGAACATCTACTAAATTATCATCTAATTCTAGTGCGTAACCCTCTTGAGATGACTTCTGAAGTACGACATCTAAATCATCAACAAGCTCTATAGCAGTAAAAGGTTCTAAATCTTCTCTTACCTCTATTACATTTTTATTTCCCTTAATTTTTGGCTTACGTTGTGAATACGCTTGAAAGGAAATAACTGAAACCATTAAAAAGAGGGCGAACTTTTTCATAATTTTTACTTTAAATTAAAAAATGAAGGTATTCATTTTTATGTAATCTAAAAACAACTTAGCAATAACTTAAGAGGTTAGCAAAAAAAAAGCCCAACTAATTCTAGTTGGGCTTTTATAATCGAGTGTTTTTTAATGATTCATTTCCTCTTCATCCTCCTGTAAAGGGATATTTTGCGGTACGAAATCTTGTCCTGGAATTATATACTCTCCATTTTCATCCACTTTACTATAATCATATGACCATCTGTGAACCTCAGGTATCGCACCATCCCAGTTACCATGAATATGCTTCTGTTCTGCAGTCCATTCTAATGTATTAGATTTCCAAGGGTTCTTTGGTCCAACCTTACCATAGAAAATACTATAGATAAAGTTTCCAGCGAAAACCAATTGTGCCGCACCTGCAACAATTGCAAATACTGTCATTAATACTTGAATATCGGTTAATTCATCGAACATCGGGAATGCCGTATTCTCATAATATCTTCTAGGCACACCTGCCATACCGACAAAGTGCATTGGAAAGAATACGCCATAAGCACAGATTGCAGTTACCCAAAAGTGAACATAACCTAAGTTCTTGTTCATCATTTTACCTTCAAACATTTTAGGGAACCAATGATAAACTCCAGCAAACAAACCGTAAAGTGCAGATATCCCCATTACCAAGTGAAAGTGAGCAATTACAAAGTAGGTATCATGTACATTAATATCCAAGGTACTATCTCCTAATATTATACCTGTTAAACCTCCAGTAATAAACGTCGATACTAAGCCAATTGAAAATAACATGGCAGGATTCAATTGTAGATTACCTTTCCAAAGCGTGGTTATCCAATTAAAAGATTTAACAGCAGAAGGTATAGCAATTAATAGTGTTGTAAAAGTAAAAACAGAACCTAAAAACGGATTCATACCTGAAATAAACATATGATGCCCCCAAACTATGGTAGACAAAAATGCAATAGCAAGTATAGAAGCCACCATAGCACGGTAACCGAAAATAGGTTTTCTAGCGCTAGTTGCCATAATTTCAGAAACAATACCCATTGCAGGTAAAATAACAATATAAACCTCTGGATGGCCTAAAAACCAAAATAGGTGTTCAAATAATACGGGAGATCCCCCTTGATAATGAAGCACCTCACCTTGAATAAATATATCTGAAAGGAAAAATGAAGTTCCAAAACTTCTATCCATAATCAGCAACAATGCTGCAGATAATAAAACAGGGAAGGAAACTACACCAATAATGGCAGTTACAAAGAAAGCCCAAATTGTTAAAGGCAATCTCGTCATAGACATCCCTTTTGTTCTAAGGTTAATTACTGTAACAATATAATTCAACGAGCCTAATAATGAGGAAGCAATGAAAATAGCCATTGAAACAAGCCAAAGCGTCATACCCAAACCAGAACCGCCTTGTGCCATTGGCAATGCACTTAAAGGTGGATAAATAGTCCAACCTGCTGCTGCAGGGCCCGCTTCAACAAATAATGAAATAACCATTACAACAGCGGAAACAAAAAATAACCAAAATGAAACCATGTTAAGGAAACCAGATGCCATATCTCGTGCCCCAATTTGCAATGGAAT
>CAXBIJ010000279.1:0-4877 GCA_963975675.1 uncultured Maribacter sp.
TTCTTTGAATCATATATTAATTACCACTTTACAAAGCAAAAATACAGGTCTTTTCAAAAATTATAACTCTTTTATTCAAAATAATTTGTAATATTGCTTCGTTATCATGTTATAACGCCTACCAATAAGGAAATCATTCCTTGAGATTACCCATAAAAACATACTTCTTACAATACAAAATACTCATAATTTATTCAACTACTTAATGTTTGAGATTTCAGATTTAAAATCAAAAAAGCTACCTGAGCTTCAGGAAATTGCTAAAGGACTAAAGGTTCCTAAATTCAAAACCTTAAAAAAATTAGATTTAGTCTACCAAATATTAGACTTACAAGCTGCCAACCCTAAAGTTGCTGCTGCTATTGCCCCGGTCAAAACGGAAACAGCAGAAGTTAGCAAACCAATGGAGGAGAAACCGAAGCCAAAACCGAGGCCAAGACAACGTGTTGCTCTTAATGCAGCAAAGGAACCTAGAGCTACTGAAAAAGAAACGTCTCTTAAGAAAGATGACAATTCAGTTAATGAAGTAAAGGAAGCTCCTAAGCCCAGACCAAGACCAAGGCCAAAAGTTGCTAATGCACCAAATGCCAAAAAAGAATTTCAGAAGAATTCTCCTCAAAATAATAATCAGAACAAAAAGCCAAACCCAAGAACTCCTCACGACAAAAGTAATTTTGATAAGGACCTAAAAAATAGGTACAAAGAGCCAGAATATGAGTTCGACTCTATTATCGCGAGTGAAGGTGTATTGGATATCATGCAAGATGGTTATGGATTTTTACGTTCATCTGATTACAATTACCTATCATCACCAGATGATATTTATGTATCACAATCACAGATTAGACTTTTTGGTTTAAAAACAGGAGACACCGTTTTAGGTAATGTTAGACCACCTAAAGAAGGTGAAAAATATTTCCCTTTAATTAAGGTGAATAAAATTAATGGTATTGACCCGCAGATTGTTCGTGACCGTGTTTCTTTCGAGCACTTAACTCCGTTATTTCCTCAAGAGAAATTTAACTTGGCAGAACGCCAAAGCACTATATCTACACGTATAATTGATTTGTTTTCTCCTATTGGAAAAGGACAAAGAGGTATGATAGTATCTCAACCAAAGTCTGGTAAAACCATGCTTTTAAAAGATATTGCAAACGGTATCGCTGCAAATCACCCTGAGGTATATCAAATTATATTATTAATTGACGAACGTCCTGAAGAGGTTACCGACATGCAACGTAATGTGCGTGGTGAAGTTGTTGCCTCTACATTTGATAAAGAACCAACAGAACACGTTCGTGTAGCAAATATTGTTTTAGAGAAAGCCAAGAGATTGGTAGAATGTGGTCATGACGTAGTAATACTTTTAGACTCAATCACTCGTTTAGCACGTGCGTATAATACAGTACAACCAGCATCTGGAAAAGTATTAAGTGGAGGTGTTGATGCTAATGCACTACACAAACCAAAAAGATTCTTTGGTGCTGCACGTAATATCGAAGGTGGTGGTTCTCTTACAATTATTGCTACAGCATTAACGGAGACTGGCTCTAAAATGGATGAAGTTATCTTTGAAGAATTTAAAGGTACTGGTAACATGGAACTTCAACTAGATCGTAAAATTGCGAACAGAAGAATATTCCCTGCAATTGACCTAACTTCTTCTAGCACTCGTAGAGACGACATGTTATTGGATGAAACTACATTACAACGTATGTGGATCATGCGTAAGTATTTGGCAGATATGAATCCTGTAGAAGCAATGGAGTTTATTGAGCAGCGTTTTAAACAAACGAAAAACAATGAAGAATTCTTATTGACAATGAATAATTAAGATACTTAAGTTTTATAAAAAAAATCCCGGTTTCAATTGAAATCGGGATTTTTTATTTTCAACATGGCGCTTTCTCTATTAATACCTGAGACCTACTTTCAACACTCCTTTATTTTTTTTAATATCTTTAACTAATTAAAGAAAGATTCTCCCCCAGTCTTTTTTCAGTTTTCTTATTAATAATACTAATTCGCAGAAAATGAAAAGACCAACTTCAATGACTTCCAAAATCTTATGTGTTCTTCTACTTACCAGTATTTTTAGTTGTAATCAACAACAAAAAGACGACAAACCAAATCCAACAACTCCACCAATGGTTGAAGCACCCACCAATATTATTTCATTAAACGAAGCAAATGACATTTATGACAATTATTCGAAACATAGGGTTAGCTTAATTGAGCCATACGAAACGCAACAACGGCAACCAGATGAAAAATTTGAAGCATCTAGATTTGTAGATTTTGATTACGAAATGCTTAAGCAATACATTGCCTATATAGATCAGGAAGCTAAAGCTGGCGGTGTTAAAAAAATCACCAAATTAAGACTGTATTTTGCTAACTACCCAGATAAAGAAAAGTTCCCAAACGGAAAAAAGGTAGTTCATAAAAGACAAAATTCAATTTTTATGGTTCCAACTTTAGAAAAAGAAGGAATTAATTACGGTTTCTTTATTGGTAGTAATGGAAATGCCGAATTAATTAAAGATTGGAAAGAATCTTCTAAAGATGGATTGGGATTTTCTTTGGATAAAAAACAAGAAGCACAAGCTGGATTCGTGCCTGGATTTTCTTTAAATACCAGTTTGCAAGGTAGTAAAAGCTTAGCATTTAATTTTGGTCAAGGTGGACCCCCACCAAAAACAGATTTTTAAAATAATTACTGCATGCTTTCAATGTCTTTTATAAAAGAGAATTACTACATGATATTATATGCAGTAACGCTTTTTATATCACTAACCACCTATAGAAAATACTATGACACTGCTTTAAAGTACTTCCCAATCATTATTGCTTATACTTTTTTCAATGAAATATTAGGATATTTAGTAAGAACTAATGAGGAAATTTCCTTTTTTCAGAATGTTGAATACAGCAACTTCAATGATGTAATTTACAATATATATGCGGTAATATTCTTTTGCTTTTTCTACTTCGTTTACAGGCAATTAGTACATAACCCTCGCTATAAAAAGTGGATTGTTATTAGCACAGTAATCTCACTATTAGCTTATTTAATAAGTTCTATATTTCAAAACCCAATTGAAACCAATCTTTATTATGCCCTCGCCATAAGTTCTTGGTTATTAGTTTTTTGCGTGATTCTATATTTTAGAGATAAAGTTCAACAACAAGAAGATTTATTTCAAAAACACAACTTGATGTTTTGGGTAAGTATTGCTTTATTGGTTTTTTATTCCATATTTCCAGTACTTTATGTAACAGGATATACAAATTATGAGACATGGGTGAAATACGAATTAAAATCAGTTCTTAGAGTACTTATTGTCATTATGTATAGTCTTTTTATTTTTGGATTCCTAAAAGCAAGAAGACTAGCCTTTAGATAGTATAAAAAACTAAAAGAAACAATACATATTATCATATAATATAAACTGTATTATGCTAGAGTACATATCGAATAATTATTTTATGTTACTCTACTTTTTAGCCCTAATTCTATCTATTGCAAAATACCATCTCTATTATAACACTATTTTAAAATATCTGCCTATTCTTATAGGCTACACATTTTTAACAGAAACCTTCGGTATTTTGATACGAGATGTTGAAGAAATTCAAATAAGTTTCAGTCAAGAATATTATAATTACAATACCGTTATTTATAACATTTTCGATATTATTTTTTTCACATACTACTTTTATGTCTATTATCATGTAATCGATAATTTAAATAGTAAAAAAATAATTAAGTATGGAACCTGGATATTTCTTGCTATTTGTATTTTTAATTTATTTATACAAGATTTCTATGTTTACCCTCAAAATTATGCGATTATAATTGGTTCATTAATTTTACTCTTTGCTGTTTTAACCTATTTAAATAAAGTTTTTAAAGAACAGCAAAGTATTCTACTACATACAAATTTACTTTTCTGGATTAGTATAGGAATTCTATTTTTCTATACTTGCTATCCAATCACTATGTATATTCTAAGCTATTATTATGATGTGTATTCTGAATACAACTTATCTGTAGTTCATTACGCTACTATTGGCGTATTTTACTCTTGTATTTTAATAGGTTTTTTGTTGATGAAACGACATAGAATATCTGCTGACTAAAAAAATTAATAGTTACTTCAATCCTTAAACCAAAGTATAGAATTCCCTATACCGTTCTAGCATATTGCTCATTATTTACTTCACAATATTTTTATGAGTTTAACAATCACAAAAGATAGATTCAACTCAACCGATAGTCAACTTTAAGAGCACATATAAGAGTAATCAATAAGATTTTACTATGGTATTGTCAAGACGATAACACAGGCCCTTAAGTGGAATCAATATCACCTATTTTATATAAAAGAATTAACTCCAAACATTAAAATGCAAAAGACCTTCTTTAGATTCAATTGAATTGAATCTAAAGAAGGTCGGTACAACAAAAAAAGCCTTCCTAGGAGGAAGGCCTTAATATTATAAATAAAGCTAAATTAAAGAGCAGCTACGTGCTTCGCTAATTTACTTTTTAAGTTGGCAGCTTTATTATCATGTATAATATTACGTTTTGCTAAACGATCTATCATACTAACCACTGTAGGGTATAATGTTTCAGCAGATTTTTTATCTTCTTCAGCACGCAACTTTCTCAATGCATTACGCATTGTTTTGTGTTGGTATTTGTTACGTAAACGTACTGCTTCGTTTCTTCTGATTCTCTTTAACGCTGACTTGTGATTTGCCATTTTATCTCTTAATTTGTTTATAGGATTTATTAAAATCCTGAAAATGTTTTACTAGTAGTCCGTAGGGGAATCGAACCCCTGTTACCAGGATGAAAACCTGGCGTCCTA
>CAXBIJ010000280.1:0-4877 GCA_963975675.1 uncultured Maribacter sp.
CCGAGTCAGAGAAATTTATCAGGGTTAAAATTGAGCTAGATGATGAACGATTATTAGACCGCATCACAAATAGAATTATCAAATCTAATAATGCGTGTGCCAAACAAATAGAACTTGCCATTGCAGATGCTTATAAAAGATTACTATTTCCATCATTATCCAATGAACTACTGAAAGCAGCTAAAGAAAAGGCAGATGATGAAGCAATAGCTGTGTTCTCTAATAATTTAAGGCAATTACTACTAGGAGCACCTTTAGGTGAAAGACGTATTCTAGCCATAGACCCGGGTTTTAAATCGGGCTGTAAAGTAGTGTGTTTAGATGCCCAAGGTAATTTAGTACATAATGAAAATATTTATCCCCATGCACCTCAAAATGATGTAAGTGGAGCTATTAAAAAGCTAAGTTCCTTGGTAAATGCGTACAAAATTGAGGCAATAGCTATAGGTAATGGCACAGCATCTAGAGAGACTGAACATCTTGTCAAAAAAGTAATTTTTAATAATCCGCTTGAAGTTTTTATAGTAAGTGAAGCTGGGGCATCTATTTACTCGGCATCTAAGATTGCTCGTGATGAATTCCCGAACTTCGATGTAACCGTTCGTGGTGCAGTTTCTATAGGAAGGCGTTTGGCAGACCCACTAGCAGAATTAGTGAAAATAGACCCAAAATCAATTGGTGTTGGTCAGTATCAGCATGATGTAGATCAGACAAAACTGAAAACTTCATTAGATATCGTAGTTGAAAGTTGTGTGAATTCTGTTGGTGTGAATATCAATACAGCAAGCGTTCCTTTATTGAGTTATGTTTCTGGTATTGGACCAAAATTAGCCGAAAATATTGTTAATCAAAGAAAAGAAAAAGGCGCGTTTAAAAGCAGGAAGGAAATTATGGATGTTCCTCGTTTAGGCGGCAAAGCCTTTGAACAAGGCGCTGCATTTTTACGAATTAAAGATGCTGAAAATCCGTTAGATGATTCTGCCGTACATCCAGAAAGCTATGCTATAGTTAAGCAAATGGCCAAAGATAAAGGCACTGAAATTTTTTCTTTAATTGGCAATAAGACTTTACTTAAAGAAATTGAACTTTCTAAATATTGTAATGAAACTGTAGGTCTACCAACATTAGAAGATATACGTTCAGAGCTTGAAAAACCAGGGCTAGACAGACGGGAAAAAGCAAAAGTCTTTACATTCGACCAAAATATTAAATCAATTACCGATTTGCATAGTGGTCAATTACTACCTGGTATCGTAAACAACATTACTAATTTCGGTTGTTTTGTAGATATAGGCATCAAAGAAAGCGGACTGATTCACGTTTCTAATCTTTCAGATTCATTTGTTAAAGATGTAAATGAACATGTTCATTTGCATCAGCAAATAATAGTAAAGGTTTTAGAAGTCGATGTACCTAGAAAGCGTATTCAACTAAAGCTGCACAAATAGTTCAGCTGATGCTTAAAATAGCCTACCATCCAATTTATAAACATCCATTGCCAGAAGGTCATCGTTTTCCTATGATTAAATATGAGCTTCTGCCCCAGCAATTAATACATGAAGGTACGTGTACGGAATCTAATTTTTTCGAACCTGAAATTCCGAATGATAAACATATTGTAGCCGTTCACGATCCTGAATATTTTTACGATTTGTTGAATATGATGATTTCAGCAAAAATGTCTCGTAAAATCGGTTTTCCAATATCTGAAGATTTGGTAGAGCGAGAACGTATTATTGCAGACGGTACCCTAAAAGGCTGTGATTTCGCGCTTCAATATGGAATTTCAATGAATATAGCTGGTGGTACTCACCATGCATATAGTAATCATGGGGAAGCATTTTGTATGTTAAACGACCAAGCTATTGGCGCAAAATATCTATTGAATAAAGGGCTAGCAAAGAAACTACTCATTGTAGATTTAGATGTTCACCAGGGTAATGGTACAGCAGAAATCTTTCAAAATGACACTTCTGTTTTCACTTTTTCAATGCATGGAGAAGCAAATTATCCGTTTAAAAAAGAACAATCAGATTTAGACATTTCATTACCTAAAGGCACCGATGATAAATCGTATCTCTCCATTCTAAAAGAGAACCTACCTAAATTAATCGATACTGTTCAACCAGATTTTATCTTTTACCTCAGCGGTGTCGATGTTCTTGAAAGTGATAAACTAGGTACTCTCGGGCTATCATTAGAAGGCTGTAAACTTCGAGACCAGTTTGTTCTTGAGACGTGTCGAAATTTAAAAATCCCAGTGCAATGTAGTATGGGTGGTGGTTATTCAAAAGATATTAAAATTATTGTTGAAGCGCATGCGAATACATTCAGGTTGGCGCAATCTCTTTATTTTTAGTACATTAGTATAACACCTGAAAACCAAACTAATGAAATCAATAATCCGTTTATTTTGTCTTCTATTTACGATTATTTCTATATCCCAAACACCGTCCACTTTAAAATCTCCAGTACTGGCTGAAGCAGATGCAAAAGATGTTGGCATGTCAACAGAGCGTCTTTCAAAAATAGACGCCATGATTTCAGAAGAAGTGACTAAGGGTAATATTCCTGGTGCTGTAGCGCTAATAGCGAGAAATGGTAAAATTGTTTTTCACAAGGCGTATGGAATGGCAAATAATGGAGCCAAAATTTCGATGGAAAAAGATGGTGTTTTCCGTATTGCATCTCAAACAAAAGCAATTACCTCAACCGCAGTTATGATGCTTTGGGAAGAAGGCAAGTTTCAGTTAGACGACAATATTTCTAAATACATTCCTGAGTTCAGTGAGGCGCAAATATTAGATACCTATAATGAAGCAGATGGTACTTACACTACCAAACCTGCAGAAAATCAAATCACCATAAGAGATTTGTTGACCCATACTTCAGGTATTGGTTACGGGGTAATTGATGGGGATGAACGTTTCAAGAAGATTTATGCAAAAGCAGGAATCACAGATTTATTTACAACAGAAAAAATTACGATTGCCGAAAGCGTAAAAAAACTGGCAAAGTTACCATTACATCATGAACCTGGAGAAGCGTTTACCTATAGTGAAGGTCTTGATGTTTTAGGCTATTTTATCGAAGTTGTTTCTGGCATTCCCTTTGATGAATTTCTAAAAACTAGAATTTTCGAACCTCTTAATATGAAAGATACTTGGTTTTACCAACCAAAAGAAAACTATAATAGATTGGTAGCGGTCCAGAAAAAGGAAAATGAAAAGTGGATAAAATACCCAGTCACGTTTTATGATACTGATTATCCTATAAAAGGAGCAAAGACATTCTTTTCTGGTGGTGCAGGTCTTTCTAGCACTGCAAAAGATTATGCCACATTTTTACAGATGTATTTAAACGAAGGTGAATTAAACGGGGTTCGTTTATTAAGTAGAACTACGGTAAGAAGTATTTTGGGGAATCAAATTGGAGCTATATGGGATGGACCTAAACACCACGGACTAGCATTTTCAGTCGTAAATGAAAAAGGAGAAATTTCTGGTGGCCTTGGAAGTGAAGGCACATTTGAATGGGGAGGATATTTTAATACCCAATATTTCGCAGACCCAAAAGAAAAAGTAATCGGAATTTTAATGAAGCAAACCCAAGGCCCTGTTGATGATAGTACTGGTTGGAAGTTTAAACAAATGCTTTTTTCTAGTATCGATGATTGAGGGCTTTAAGAATCTAACAAATACAACCCTAACTTAATTTTCCAATACGGCATTTGCTCTTCAAAGAATTCGAAATAGTCTTTTAAACCTGTAGCTTCAGTTAACTCCGATTTTGCATTTTCAATTTTTGATACTTCATTAGCACTTACGAATTGACTCAAATCTAGCTCCTCACCCTCAGCATGTTTTTTCATGAGATGACCATAGATTGTATTTTCTGAAAGGTTTCTTACAGTTGCAATTTCCGTTACTGTTAACCCATCAGAGAATAAATCAAAGGTTTGCTCATGTGTTGCTTTTTTTGATTTCTTTGTTTTTTTAATTGGCGCATATGCAGCGATTTCCTTAATAAATACATCCGCATATTTTTCTAATTTTGCTTGCCCAACACCAGACACCTCCATAAATTCTTTTTCATTTTTCGGCATTTTGAGTTCCATATCTTTTAAACTGGCATCACCAAAAACAACATAAGCTGGCACACCTTGATTCTCGGCAATTCGCTGTCTTAAAAGGCGAAGCTTTTCGAAAAGTCCCGTTTTTAGCGTTTTTGCTTTTGCTGTACTTTTCTTCTTCTCCTTTTCGGTTTGCAATACTGCTAATTGTATCTTTTTATTAGAAAATAGCACCTCTTTGGCTAATGGTGTTAAGCCCAATCGTGCACCTTCCCTAAAATTAATATCCAACACGCCTTGATTCAATAATTGAATCACGTACTGCTGCAAGTCTTGCCACGAAACATCTTTAATAGCGCCATAGGTTTTAATATTCTGATATCCTCGTTCTAGAACTTGGGCATTCTGTGCTCCCCGTAAAACATCGATAACCATCCCCATTGGTTCACGCTCTCGTAATCGGGCAACGCCAGAGCATACTTTCTGTGCTAATAAGGTAGCATCAAAATATGCTGGTGGACTCGCACAGATATCGCAATTTCCACATCCTTTGGTTACTTGCTCTCCAAAATAGTTTAACAATGCTATTCGGCGGCAACTCAATGCCTCTGCAAATTGCTGCATCCGTTCTAATTTGGCGTACTCTACATCAGCATTTTCACTTTGTGTGATAAATCGGCGTAACTGAGCTACATCAGCAAAACTGTAAAAAAGCAAGGCATGAGCCGAGAGTCCGTCTCGACCACCACGGCCTATTTCTTGATAGTATCCTTCTATATTCTTGGGAAGGTTATAATGAATTACC
>CAXBIJ010000281.1:0-4863 GCA_963975675.1 uncultured Maribacter sp.
AGCGATTATGGGAACTCTATCTGTAATAAATTCTTCTTGTACCTTAGACCGTTCGTCAGACGACATACCTGCATGATAGGCCTTTGCTTTAAAGCCAGCCTTTTGCAATTTTTGAGCAATAGCCTCAGTACTTTTTCTACTTAAACAATAGATAATTCCGCTTTCATTGGGACGGTCATCTAAAAAATCGAGTATATGCTTAATTCTGTCTTGAGCAGGTTTTACATCCAAATATAAATTAGGCCTATTGAAAGAAGCTAAATGTCGCTCTGCATTTGGAATCTTCAATTGATCGGCAATATCATCTTGTGTAGTTCTATCAGCCGTTGCCGTAAGTGCCATTACAGGTATATTTGGAAACCGTTTTTTTAAGCTTCCCAACTGTGTGTAGGCAGGTCTAAAATCATGACCCCAAGAAGAAATACAATGTGCTTCATCTACTGCAAATAAACTAATCGCCAGGTTTTCTAAGACAGAATCAAAAAAACCCAAGCTTTCTGGAGCAACATAAAACAATTTCAATTCACCATTTTCCAATTGCTCTAAAATTTCCTGTCTGGTTTCTTCTGACTGAGAACTATTGTAATATGCAGCAGCAATGCCGTTCGCCTGCAACACATCAACCTGATCTTTCATTAAGGCAATCAATGGTGAAATTACAATAGCCGTACCTTCTAACGCTAAGGCGGTTAATTGATAACAGAGTGATTTTCCCCCTCCAGTTGGCATAATTGCCAACACATCTTTTTTATTTAAAGCATCTTCAATTATCGATAATTGATTTGGCTTAAAGGAATCATATCCAAAATGAGTTTTTAATAAAGGAAGTAGTTCTTGTGCTGTTGATGTCATATGGTGCAAAAATAGGAAGTTTAAATTCCAATAAGGACTTAGACTACGCTCAGACTCACGTTAATAATTCAATTTCATCTTTTTCAAATAAGATTATAGATATTGAACACCTTTAAGAGTGTCATAATCACCTAATAATTTACTTTGTAGAATGATATCTTGAGCGCAGTCGAAGGACTTTAAAAATGTAATTACTTCCCCAACATCAACAACTCATTACATCTAATCTCAGTAATATATCTCTTTTCACCTTCTTTAGTTTCATAAGAGCGATGCGTTAGTTTACCTTCAATGGCTACTTGCTTACCTTTCGTTAAATAATTCTCGACAATCTCGGCAGTCTTTCCCCAGGCTACAATATTATGCCATTGCGTATCATCTACTTTTTCGCCTTTGGCATTTTTAAAACTATCGGTAGTGGCAATTGAAAATTTTGCCAATTTAGTACCTCCTTCTAGATTTACAATTTCTGGGTCTTGCCCTAAGTTTCCAATTAACTGTACTTTGTTTTTTAATGCGTTCATTTTAAATAATTTTATCGTTAAACAGTTTTTCTATCAAGCCTCCTTGACTCGACACTGCAAACCTAGAACAGCTTCCAAATACTATTCGGTCGCTAAACACTTACTATCGTTTGTAATCGTTTACAGTCGTTTGAAAACTTATATATTTCACTATATCAACAGGTTATATATTATTCCTTCTTGGCTAAATTCAATAAAAATAGTAACGTTATAGTATACATAAATAACCAAGAATGATTAAATAGATTTAAACATCCATTTTTTGAGAACTTGAATGTATATCTCTCAATACAAGAAGTTTAACTAAACTAAGAACACTAAATTTTAAAGAAGTATGTTATATTATGTGTAATATTAATCTTACATTTACGTTTACAATGTAAAATAATCTAATTATGATTCCCCCAAAAAATCATTTTAATGAAAAGGAGCGTTTAAACTCCTTACACTCCTATTCCATTTTGGATTCGCTCCCAGAAAAAGATTATGATAATCTAACTAAAATCGCCTCCGAAATATGTGGAACTCCCATATCACTTGTGAGTTTAATAGATGACAAGCGCCAATGGTTTAAATCACACCACGGTATAGACGCCTCACAAACACCTAAGGAATATGCCTTTTGTGGACATGCCATTAACCAAGAGGATGATATTTTTATAATACAAGATACCAGAACAGATAAACGTTTTCATAACAACCCTTTAGTTACAGGTGAAACAAAAGTGATTTTCTATGCCGGGGTTCCTCTTCTAAGTGATGAAGGACTTCCTTTAGGAACCTTATGTGTTATTGATAATAAACCTAAGTTACTAAGTCAAACCCAAATACAAGCCCTAAAGGCTCTTGGTGGGCAGGTTATGAATCTATTAAACTTAAGAAAGACCAATGACTTGTTAAAAAGGTCATTAGAAAAGCTCAATGAAAAAAACAATGATTTAGAGCAATTTGCCTATATAGCAGCCCATGACCTTAAATCTCCTTTGAATAATATTTTGAGTACTTCTGAATTGCTTATTGACTATTATGGCGGCACCATGGATGTTGATGGCAATAAAATGTTGAACTACATTAATAGCGCATCAAAAAACCTAAGTGGCCTAATCGATGGGTTGATGGAATATAGCAAGTGTGATGCTTTAATGCAGCAAAAATCTAACGTAAATCTAAAAGAATTATGTAAAGACATAAATGGCCTTTTTTCTTTTGACAATTCCTTGTCATTTGTTTTAAAATCAGAACTTAACAACATTATCATAAACCGAACCGCCATTAATCAAATCCTAATAAATTTAGTAAGTAATGCTATAAAATATAATGACAAAAAGATAGTCGAAATAGAATTAGAGGTGAATGAGGATACCGATAATTATGAATTTCACTTAAAAGACAATGGCCCTGGTATCGCCAAGGAAGATCAAAGCAAAATATTTCAGATTTTCAAAACGTTAGACAAAATTGACAAATTCGGAAATACAGGAAATGGAATTGGGCTAGCAACGGTTAAAAAAATAATAGAAAAAAACGGTGGAAGTATTCGTGTTGAATCGGATTCTTCTTTTGGCTGTACCTTTATCTTTAGTTTCGCCAAAATGGGTATCCCTTCGGTTGAACATGCTGTATTATAATAAGTTTTCACTTGGCTAATTAAAGCAGAATTCGATAACATTAATAATCCTTTATTTAAACTTAATTATTTGATAATAAAAATTGTTATTTTTTGAAATTCATTAATAGTTTCTTCACTCTCCGTTTCCCCAAAAACCCGCTATAGAATTGGTCATCTTATTTTTTACGATACAACCACCAATTCATATCTCTTGTTAATTCAAAACCTAGTTTCTCGTAAAGAGCTATTGCTGGGTTTCCTTTGTTTGTGTGTAAAATAGGTTTCTTATTTTCTTTTAAAATTTCTTTTGTAGTATGTGCGATTAGCTGTTTTGCTAGCCCTTTTCTCGTATAATCAGGGTGCGTTACAACGGCACTTACTTCTATAAACTGATTCGTTTGCATTCGCTGACCGGTTATTGATACTAATTTACCCTCCTTAAATATGCCAAAATAGTTACCCATTTCATAAGTTCTCTTTCTATAATAACCAGGCATAACCAACCAAATTAAATCATAAATCTCATCTATAAATTCACGCCCTAAAAGCACAATGTCTTCGGATATTTGAACGTCTGTTAGCTTATTTAAAACCATCTGACATCCATCAATTTTCTTTTCTAAGAAGACTTTGTCATCGTCTATTATAGGTGTTTGATTCTCTGAAACAAAAAAGAAATGATCCGTAGTTTTCAGATATCGATTTGAAGCTTCAGCTGTTTTAGTTTCATCAAAGAAAGAACCAAAGGTGCAAACCTCTGAGTTGTAAAATTGAACTTCGTTAAATTCTTCAATAAATTTTTTGTGAGTTTCGTTTAAGGAATACCACACCGGGTTTTTAAGTTGTTCTTCTAAGTTTGTCATTAGATTAAATATAAAAAGATTGCTATAAAAAATAATAGATTTTTAGGGCATTCCCCTATTAACTAAACCACATTTTCCATAGACATTAACCGCTGAAGCTCTTTTACAAACAAACCTACTTCATACCCATCCATTAAAGCATGATGCACATGTATAGATACAGGCATTGTTCTATGCTCTTTTTCCCCAGTCATTTTACCGAAAGATATCTTAGGACAGCTATCTTCAAATTTAAAATGACGTGCATGAGAAACCGATGTAAAATCGAGCCATGGCATACTAGAACAATGTATTACATTAATTCCACATGTTGGCATCACCAGACCTTTCGACTGTTCTACCCTATCAATTTCGATATTTGCCGCATCTTTAAAATCATTAAAAGCGTCTCTATATTCAATATAGGAAAAGCCGAACGTACCATTTTTTCTACCAATAGTTGGCGAGGAGTGAACGTAATCATATTCAAACACTTTACCCTCTTCAATTCTATATTTAAAAGAATCAATCTTGTTAGCGGCCTTTAATGTCCTATGAAGGTAAATTAAGAAAAAGGAGTTGCCCGTTTTTTTAGCAAACTCATATGCTTTAGAACAATTAACTTTTACCGTGATACCAAAAAATGGCTCGTCGAATTGTGAAAAAAAATTGAAATGGTCAGCTCTATTCCATTCCTTAATATTCAATTCCTTCTTCATCATTTTTATCAATTAAAGCTTTTATTTTAATCAATCTTTAGCAGCAATAAATATACAATCTGCATGTCGTATTAGAAAATAGACTTAATTCCCAGTCACATAAAGACTAATTGATACTATTTAACAATTCGATATACCCTTAACTATCAAAAGAAGCATTTTTTTCCTACCTTAAAACTTCTAAATTTTTAAGCTCAATAAATTTGATTTTGATTGATAATCCATCATAAAAACATATGAAGTAATTTTCGATGACTCAATTGTTTATATTAAATAAATTAAGGCTCAGAACAAAATATATTTAACCCACACCAAAG
>CAXBIJ010000282.1:0-4859 GCA_963975675.1 uncultured Maribacter sp.
TAAAAATGCTTGTTTGTTCAAGTTGGTTTGGTCAGAAAAGGGTAGCTATATGCTATCCTTTTCTATTTTCATTGATAATATAATAATAGACATTATGTCTAAAATGACTAAAAGCAAGTAATTGATAGAAGCCTTAAAAGTGAATTTACTCCATTTTGAATCATAAAGTGATTTTATGTATGTAGTGTACTTACAATAAAGCCTAGATAAAAAGTTGTAAAATGATGTAAATTAAACAAGTTATTATTTTTATGAAATTCTTTATGTGAGATGAAATTACTGCACTACATTTGCAGCATCTCAAAGGGGTGCAGAATTCTGAATATTTATTTAGAATAAAGCTGAGATTATACCCAAAGAACCTGGGCAGGTAATGCTGCCAAGGGACAATTCAAAATTTAATTTATAAATTTTGGAGTAAGATGGTGTATGAACGATTTGTTTGTATAAAATCTTTTGGAAACCGAGCTTAGTTGCTCAAAAATCAATTTTAACTTAGAATAATAGCCCCTTTTATTCGTAATAACTTTACGAATGAAACTATCTATTTTCGCAATTACAGCGTGCTTTACGCTCAGTATTGGGCTGCAAGCCCAAGAAAAGGAAACGGACTCTTTAGAGGGTCAAAAAGTAGTGCTAGACGAGGTTTTCGTTTCGGCCATTAGGGTGAACAAAGAATCACCAGTAACATTTTCCAATCTTACAAAAGAGGATATAAAGCCGAGAAACTTGGGGCAAGATATTCCTGTGTTAATGAATTTTTTACCATCAGTGGTAACAACAACAGATGCAGGTGCCGGTGTAGGGTATACTGGTATTCGAGTTAGGGGTAGCGATGCTACTCGTGTTAACGTTACTATTAATGGCATACCCTATAATGACGCAGAGTCGCAAGGAACATTTTGGGTTAATATGCCAGATTTTGCCTCGTCAACAGAAAGTTTGCAACTACAACGTGGTGTGGGTACTTCTACAAATGGCGCAGGTGCATTTGGGGCTAGTTTAAATGTATTGACTGATGGTTTTTCTGAGGATGCTTATGGGCAAATAAGTACGTCTATAGGTAGTTATAATACATTAAGAAATAATTTAAAATTCAGCACTGGCTTGTTGAATAATCAAGTTGAAATCTCAGGTAGATTATCAAAAATTAATTCAGACGGGTACATTGACCGAGCCGAGTCAGATTTAGATTCTTATTTTTTACAAGCAGCTTTTAAAGATGATAATACGCTAATTAAAGGGCTTCTATTTGGCGGTCACGAGATTACTTATCAAGCTTGGTACGGTATTGATGCTCAGACGCTACAGGATGATAGAACATTTAATCCTTCAGGGATTTATACCGATTTACAGGGTAATACACAATTTCATAACAATGAAGTAGATGATTATAAGCAGGACCATGCTCAATTGTTATGGAATGAAGAACTTTCAGATTTTTGGAGTACAACTATTGCGTTGCATTATACTCGGGGTAGAGGTTTTTTTGAGCAGTATAAAGAAGATGATGATTTTGATACCTATGGTTTTGAACCAATTATTGTTGATGGAGCCGAAGTTAATTCTACGGATTTAATTAGAAGACGTTGGCTAGATAATAATTTTTATGGTACAGTGTTTTCCGCAACGTACAAAAAGAATAGTATTAATCTAATAATGGGTGGGGGTTTCAATAAATATGAAGGTGACCATTTTGGCGAAGTAATATGGGCGCGATATGCAAGTAATAGTAGTTATCAAGAACGATATTATGATGACAGTTCAACTAAAACCGACTTTAATATCTATACAAAAGCAAATTATCAATTAACTAATCAGTGGTCATTATATGGAGATTTGCAGTATAGAACGGTTGGTTACAAAGCAAATGGTGCCGATACTGGTTTTGTAGATGATACTTTTAATTTTTTCAATCCTAAAGCTGGGGTAACGTTTGATTTGAATACAAACAACAACTTTTATTTATCATACGCAGTAGCGAACAGAGAGCCAAATAGAAATGATTATGAAAGCGGAAATCCGAAGCCTGAAAAATTGAACGATTTTGAACTAGGATGGAGGTATGTATCGACCGATGTACAGGTAAATACGAATGTGTATTATATGAGTTATAAGGATCAGTTGGTTCTTACGGGAGAACTAAATGATGTAGGAGCGCCGTTAAGAGAAAATATAGGTGATAGTTATAGATTAGGACTTGAAATTGATGCAAACATTCGAATTAGTGATAAGTTTAGTATTCGACCGAATGTTGCTTTAAGTACCAATAAAAATATTGACTTTTTTATTGATAGAGATGATGTATTGCAAGGTTTAGGAAATACAAACATTGCATTTTCACCATCTTTAGTTGCAGGTAATATCCTTAGCTATACACCTTGTCAAGCTTTAAGTTTGTCACTTTTCTCAAAATATGTAGGGGAGCAATATCTTAGTAATACAGATACTGAAGCATCTAAGTTAGACGCTTATTTTACTACAGATTTTAATGTCACTTATGAAATTAAAATGAACAGAATTTTAAAGTCCATCGTAATTTCTGGGTTGGTGAATAATATTTTAAACGAGAAATATGTTTCTAACGGATATACCTATTTAGATTCTTGGTCAACACCTGGGAATACTTTTGAAGTGCAAGGATTTTATCCTCAAGCTGGAGCAAATTTTTTAATAGGAGCAACACTTAATTTTTAAAATATATAGCCAACCTAAAGAATATCAATGTTATCTTAAATATTTGTTTATTAGAAATGATGTAAGGAAGAATATTCTAATTTTAGTTACTTAAATTCTAGGGTTATGAGTCGTAATATTCCTGTATTTGGTAGTAGATTAAGAAACAATATTGTTACGGTTCCAGAGGTTATTTCTAATTGTTCTGGAATACGCGTTTTCGGTCAATCGATAAAATCGTTCTTGTTTAGTACCGATGTTGCAATAATTAGAAATACAAATGCCAATGCTATTATTGCCGTTTACCCTTTTACGCCTCAGCCAGTTATTTCAAATGCATTGATTTTAGCTGCGGATAAACCAATTTTCTGCGGAGTAGGTGGTGGAATAACAACAGGGGTAAGGTCTTTAGAGTTGGCTATTCATGCAGAATTTCAAGGAGCTTTGGGGGTGGTTTTAAACAAGCCCACCCCAAATAGCCTTATTAGTCTGTTAAAAGAGAAAATTGATATTCCTGTCACCATTACGGTGGTATCTGAAAAAGAAGATATTAAAGGAAGGCTGCAAGCCGGGGTTGATATTTTTAATGTTTCTGGTGCAGGAAAAACTTCAGATATTATAAAGAAAATAAGAGATTTAGATGCAGATGTAGCCATTATTGCTACAGGCGGTAAAACCGATGAAACTATAATGATGGCCATAGAGGCTGGTGCCAATGCAATTTCTTATACGCCACCGAGCACTGGTGAGCTTTTCAAAGAAATAATGGATAGATATCGATTGGAAGAATAAGTTTTAATTAGATATGACAACAATGTTTCCACCAAAACTGGTTCTATATTCTAGCATGTCATAATAGCGTTTGCCATCATCAGGTCTGTTTAAGAGCTGCCCGGTAAAAAGGCTATATTCATAATCCTCGCAAGAACATGTAGCTACTTGTCCATTTAAGGTCATGGTAGAACATTCATTAGGGGCATGATTAGGGCAACTTGCCTCAAAGGCTCTAAATTGATCAAAGCCGGCATTTATAACAAATACTCCTTTTGTGCCAACAGAGGCACTTTGTATAAATACTGCACTACCTGTATTGGTAAGAGGGCTGTAAGAGGGTAAATTTAAATTAGCTTCGAAACGAAAACTTATCTCTTGTAAATATGGATTTCTATTGGTGCCATCATTGCTGCAAGCAGTGATTATCAGTAATATTAGGATGTAAATATAACGAGTCATGCTATAATTTTGTTTTGAGAAACTTGAGCAAATGTGCGTAAAAATTATGTATATTTGTGTTAAATCCTCTCTTAAAAAGCCAGACTAAAAGGCAATTGCAGAGGATTTGTCTATTTATAAAACGAGGATGTTATGAGTAACGTATCATACTATACTGCAGAAGGTTTAAAAAAACTTAAAGCAGAACTAAATCACTTAAGAGATGTTGAGCGGCCAAAGGCTTCTCAGGCAATTGCAGAAGCGAGAGATAAAGGTGATCTTTCAGAAAATGCTGAATATGACGCTGCTAAAGAGGCACAGGGTCTTCTGGAAATGAAGATTGCTAAATTAGAGAATACTGTAGCGAATGCACGTTTAATTGATGAATCTCAATTAGATACTTCAAAAGTATTAGTACTATCTAGCGTGAAGTTGAAAAATCAAAATAACGGCATGGAAATGACCTATAAATTGGTCGCGGAAAGCGAAGCTGATTTAAAATCGGGTAAAATTTCTGTTAATTCACCAATAGGCAAAGGTCTTCTGGGTAAAAAAGTAGGAGACACTGCAGAAATTACGGTGCCTAATGGTGCATTGAAATTTGAAATTCTTGAAATTACAAGAGGTTAGATTTTTAAAATAACTATATTTAATCCTATTCTTATTAAAAGGGTAGGATTTTTTGTTCCCACTAAATTTAAATTATGCCGACTATTTTTACCAAAATTATTAATGGAGAAATACCTTGTTATAAGGTTGCCGAAGATGAAAATTATTTGGCTTTTTTAGATATTAATCCGAATGCAAAAGGTCATACGCTTTGTATTCCAAAAAAGGAAGTGAACAAAATATTAGACCTAGATGAAGAAGCTTATTTAGGTTTAATGTTATTTTCAAGAAAAGTGGGTAAAGCTTTAGAAAAAACAGTCGATTGCAAACGAATCGGTATGAGCGTTATTGGGCTAGAAGTG
>CAXBIJ010000283.1:0-4847 GCA_963975675.1 uncultured Maribacter sp.
GATAGGAAGTACACTCATTGAGCCTGGCAGTTGTGCAATTGTATCACAAATCAACATTAAAATAGCGCCACAACAAAGTACTGCTGGTATCAAAATCTTATGATCTGTTGTGTGAAATAGTTGTCGAGTTAGGTGCGGTACAGCTAACCCTATAAAAGCTATGGGTCCTGCAAAGGCAGTAATACAGCCGGCTAAAAGACCAGTTGCTATGATAATAGTATAGCGCGAATTTTTTAAATGTATTCCTAAGCTCTTTGCGTAATTTTCACCAAGTAAAAAAGCATTAAGCGATTTGATAGATAGAATACTTAATAGAATGCCTATACATGTGCAAAAACATAGAATTGACAATTGTTTCCAAGTAAGATTACCTAGACTACCAAATTCCCAAAATATATATTGTTTTAGTTTTTCGGCTTTCGTAAAATAAGAGAGCACACTTACAATAGCACCTGTAATACTACCGAACATTAAACCAATAATAAGGAGTGCCATGGTGTCTTTTACTTTGACTGCGACCGTTAGAACTATTAAAAGCACAAGAAAACTACCCACACTTGAAGCAACAGCTAAAGCAATATCGTTAAATGCAGAAAAAGTTATAAATCCCGGAAATAGGGATGAACCCATAATCAATAGGGCAGCGCCTAAACTTGCACCAGAACTAAGACCCAATACATAAGGCCCTGCAAGTGGATTTCTAAACAGTGTTTGCATCAATAGACCGCTTAAGGCTAAACCACTGCCAACCAAAATAGCGGTTAAAGCCTTTGGTATACGATAATTCCATATGATATAGGAATTTGATGAGTCACCAATATTTGAACCGAAAATAACTTTCAAGGTGTCAATAACCGTTATGCTTACAGAGCCAAAACTTATATTTAAACCTAGACAGATAAACAGTACCAGAAGTAGCGCCAAAAAATGAATAGTGTATGTAGGTTGCTTTGACAATTAATTTAAAGGTTTAAAGAAGAAAGGTTCGTGTTCAGGTAAAAGATTAGGGTGTAAAATATGAATTAAATCTTTTAATACAAGATCCGGCCGTTGAGGCGCTAATTCATAATACAGATTACCACCTGTTTCACCTTCAGTATTAGCAAAAGTGAATACTTTTTTATTTTTGAAAGCATCAAACTGTAGATAGTGCGCACTTGATGATGCCATTTCTGCATATGACTTAAACTGCGCAGGTCCAATCCAATATTCAGCATTGTTGGCTACTACCAAAACACTTTCCCAACTTAAAGAAAGACTGCCGCTTTCAGTCGATTCTTGCCATAAGTAATTGGCATTTGCATCTTTTAGGAAATTAGCAGCCCAACTTTTTCCTCCAGGTAAATACCAGACATCTTTATAAAGTGCACCGCTAAGTACTGTTGGTCTAGTGATTGCAGTCTCTGCTAATTTTTTAGCGTCATTATATGACTTTTCAATTTCAGCGAAAATGATACTTGCTTTGGTTTCTTTATTAAAGAATGGGGCGAAAAATTTAATCCATTCAGCTTTTCCTAACGGAGTCTCTTCAACCCAATCACCATTGTAAATAACAGGTATTTGTGAGCGTTGTAAAGTCTCATATGCGGTGTTGTTGCCACTAACAGCAAAACCTACTACTAAGTCTGGTTGTAATGCTAAAACAGCTTCTGTGTTTAAGCTTTCGTTGACACCAAGTTCTTTAATCTGTCCGTCATCGATTCGTTTTCTTGCAGCTTTAGACGAGACGTATTTGGTATCTGAAAAACCAACAAGTTTATCTAATTCACCCAATGCTTCAAGTGCTGGTATATGGGTGGTTGAGGTTACTACAATGTTATCAATTGGCACCGAAATGATGGCGTCATACTCATTTTTATCTAAGGTTATAAATGCTTGTTTCTCCTTGGGTATTAGTGCATAGGTAAAAGAAGCTTCTGCATTTGGCCAAGGAGCCAATATTTTAAGAATTGTGATGCCAGAGGCTTGTTTTTCAATAGAAAAGCCATTTGCATAGGTGAGTTCAACCTTTTTAGATGTTAATTCTTGTGATAGCTTTTCTTTAGATTGCTGTTTGCAACTGCATAAAAAAAGTAGGTAACTGAATAAGAGAAGTTGTTTAAGCATATATTTTTTTACATCTATTTTTCAAAAGTAGTATTATAAAACTTTACCTAGAAAGATTAAACAAAATGTTTATTTTTGCCGTGAATTTTGGTTTTCACTGCTTATGGCGGTGAAATTAAAAGGGAATCTGGTGTAAATCTAGAACTGTTCCCGCAACTGTAAGTTTATGTCAACGATATCTATTGGCAAATAGATTTCAATTGGCACTTCTATAAAGAAGATGTTATTTTCTTCAAAGTCACTTTGTCTACTGAACCAATTCAGCAACATGGGAAGGCGAAATAACATAAAACGAGTCAGGAGACCTGCCTTATTCAAACAACAATGTTAAACTTTCGGGATAAAGGTTTGCGTATGGATACAGACATACTACGCTCCCGTTTATGAATTTAAACGAATGAAAAATTATTTTTTGTGGCCTACGGTCACAGTACTACTATGCGCCAAAGTTGGGGCGCAACAAAAACAAGATTCCATTAATACATTACAGTTAGACGAGGTTGTCGTCAGTGATTCTCGGTTTCAATTAAAGCGTGAAAACTCTGGTAAGACGGTGATTTCTATTTCTCAAAAAGAATTAGAGCAAAACCAAGGTCGCACAGTAGCAGAAATTATTAATACCAAAAGCGGCATTGAAATAAACGGAACCAGAAGTTATGCTGGCCAGAACTTATCTACCTATGTAAGAGGAGGTAACAATCGCCAAGTTTTGGTCATTATTGATGGTATTCAGGTTTCTGACCCATCTGGTACAAGTGCAGAGTATGACCTACGTCTTTTAAATTCATCGCAAATAGAAAGTATTGAAATTTTAAAAGGTGCTGCGAGTACACTTTACGGCAATTCTGCAGCAACAGCAGTAATTAACATAACTACGAAAAAGGTTAAAAAGGCGGGTTTTTCTCTGGATTTAATTTCTAGTATGGGTACCAACCAATCAGAGGACAATCAGAATTATAACATTTCTGATTTTTCAAACACAGTGAACCTTAGTGCTAAACAAGGTAAGATGACATTTTTGGCTTCTGGTGGTCATCAGTTTACGGATGGATTATCAGCAGCCATCGGTACCGAATCGGATGCATTGTCACGAATAGATGGAAATGTGAAAATCGGTTATCAAATTTCAAAACGATTCGATATAACGGCGTCTGCATTTTATAATAAATTGAATAGTGATTTTGATAATGGGTTCCCAATAGAAGATGCCGATTTTTCATTTACCAGTGAACAATCAAGATTTGGATTGGCTTCTAAGTATGGTTATGAAAAGGGGAGCATACATGTAAACACAGCATTCAACCAAATAAATAGGTCTTTTATTTCAAGTTTCCCTGCAGCTTACGATTCTCGGTCTTATATTTTAGATATTTTCAATAAATACACTTTAAATGATAATATACACACCATTGTAGGTTTGAATTATATTGATAACCAGACTTTGTTTACAGAAGAGCAAAATTCAAATACGGTTGACCCCTATGTGAACATGGTATATGTTGGTGAAAACGGTATTAACTTAAATACAGGTGTGCGTTTAAATAATCATAGTAACTATGGTTCTAATTTTATTTATAACATTAATCCGTCATACAGAATTAATATTAACTCAGGGTATTTAAAGTTCATGGGTTCTTATGCTACTTCATACATAGCACCAAATTTATCGCAATTATATGGACCATTTGGAGCTAATCAAGATTTGAATCCTGAAGAGGATACTACTATCGAAGCTGGTTTAGAATACAAATTGTCAGATAAGCTTATAATAAACGCTGTTTATTTTAATAGGATAGAAGATGATAGAATAGAATACGTTACTATTGATTTAAATACATTTGAAAGTCAATATCGTAATTCAGTAAGCAAAGCTCATTTTAATGGATTAGAGCTAGGCTTTAGTTCAAAACCTGCAAATGGTTTTACGTTAGATGCGAACTATACGCTAACAAATTCTAAAGAAGGTTTGGCCTTAAGGGTACCAAAGAATAAAGCCAATGTAAGTTTAGGATATAGTATTGGGGTAAAAACCTATGTAGGACTAACATATCAATATGTGTCTGACCGAACAGATACTGATTTTGCAACCTTCTCTGAAGTTACTTTAGGTAGCTTTAGCTTGGCTAATCTGCAATTGAAACATGATTTCTCGAATAGATTTGGCGCTTTTATAGCCGTCGATAATATTATAAATGAAAAGTATACTGAGCTGGTAGATTACACTACTAAAGGAAGGAATTTACGATTAGGATTTAAAATGAGTTTATAACTAAAAAAGGACAGCTTTAAAGCTGTCCTTTTTTTTGTTTTTATTTATGATTTAAAATTCTAAATCGTAAACTGTATCATCAATCATTTTATCATTGATAGGATTGCCAACTTTAGAACTTATAAAAATATCAATAGGATTTAAAACTGTAAAATCACGTTTACCAGTTTGTCCCGTTATTGCTTCTATAGCTTTAGCCAATAGAGGTTCGTTCTGTTCCCCTAAAATACCAAGGTTGCCATAATCTTCTTTCAAAATGATATCTGGCTGTAAACCGTTTGTAAAGTCAAAAAATCCATCGGCATTTTCGTTTTACCTCTCGTAACATCTCCAATTTGAATAACATCGATATACGGTTCTAAGCTATTGATAAGTAACTCACTAGCAGACGCAGAACTAGAAGATGTAAGTACGTATAATTTAGAAAAGCCTAATGAATTGATTGTTTTTCCATTAACCTTATCAGCAAAAT
>CAXBIJ010000284.1:0-4827 GCA_963975675.1 uncultured Maribacter sp.
TTGAAACTGGTAATTTTGCAGATAAATGTTCAAAAATAGCGTTAGCAATACCTAAATTACCTTCTGAATTTTCGAAATCGATTGGGTTTACTTTATGTGGCATTGCCGATGAACCAACCTCGCCAGCTTTAATTTTCTGTTTAAAATAGTCCATAGAAACATAAGTCCAAAAATCACGGTCTAAATCTAATACGATGGTATTAATACGCTTAAGACCATCGAATAGTGCGGCCAAATGATCGTAATGTTCTATTTGTGTTGTTGGAAAAGAATGTTGAAGGCCTAATTTTTCTTGAACAAAATTTTGACCAAATTCTCTCCAATCTATGGAAGGGTATGCAACTAGGTGAGCATTAAAATTACCAGTTGCACCCCCAAATTTTGCAGCACTTGGTATATCGTTTAATAAATTAAATTGTTCCTTTAATCGTACCACGTATACCATAATTTCCTTTCCTAATCGGGTAGGAGACGCAGGTTGACCATGTGTTCTTGCCAGCATTGGTATATCTGCCCATTCTAAAGTAAGAACATCTAACTTTTCAAGTAATTCGAAATATTGAGGTACATAAACTTCATTCATCGCTTCTTTAATAGAAAGTGGAATGGCAGTGTTATTAATGTCTTGTGATGTTAATCCGAAGTGGATAAACTCTTTAAATTTTGAAAGTCCCAAAGAGTCAAAAGCTTTTTTTATAAAATACTCAACCGCCTTAACATCGTGATTAGTTACTTTTTCAATCTCTTTAATTTCTTGAGCATCTGCGGTAGTAAAATCCCTATATATTTTGCGTAATTCTTCGAACTTAGAAGAATCAAAAGATGATAACTGTTTTAAAGGAATCTCACAAAGAGCAATAAAATATTCTATTTCTACTCTTACTCTATACTTTATCAGGGCTTCTTCAGAAAAATAAGAAGACAATGATTGGGTTTTTGAACTATAGCGGCCGTCGATTGGAGAAATAGCATTCAATGCGTTTAGAGACATAATTAATTGGTTGAATTAATAAGCGGCAAATATACCTATTCATAGCAAAGATTAAAACACTATTCACTTTAAGTTACCGTCAAAAAGTGATTTTAAGATAAACGAAAATGGGGTTGTAATTTGATTAGGTTAGCTTTTTTTAAGTGCCTTTAGGGTCATTCTTGCACGTGCTTTATAAGCAGCACTGCTATTTTCATAATTTTGCTTTAAAATAACTTTTAGTTCTGGATGAATCCAAGTTATGTCTTGGCCAAGCAATAATAGAGTGGTCATTGAATATGCTTTAGGGGCAACTTTATGGTTACCAATGAGCCAATCGAATGTGGTTTCAGCTATAGTGTTTAAATGTTGTTTGGTAAGTACTTTCTTTGAAAGAGCTGTTTTTTTTGAATAATGATTTTCAACTAAAAGCGAGCATATTTTTGAGGCTGGTCGAATTGATGATTCTAAGGTTAAGCTAGATAATGAACGTATAAAGATATCGATATAAGGTAAAATAAATTTCAAGTCTTTCTTTATTAGAGATTCTAGAACCCAACTGGCTTTACAAGATATGGAGTCTAAATTATCTTTAGAAATTTCAATTAAAATAGGAATAAATTGGGTTTTTTCTTCAATTTTAGATGCCATTTTATTGCGATTTTCTCGTGTTGCATTAACATAAATCAATGCTTCACAAAGTTCTTTTTTGGTCATAAAATTGTATCTTTATTCGATATTTCCCCCAAATATGAAATTACTAAAAAAAATTAGCCTAGGTGTGGTTTTAGTTTTGATAGCCATGCAATTTTACAATCCTACAAAGAATATTTCTCCTGGTAACCATGCCAAAATTTTTATCAAAGAAACCAATCCTTCGCCAGAGTTGAAGACTATATTTGAAACCACTTGTTATGATTGCCATAGTAATAATACGGCCTACCCATGGTATAATAATATAGCCCCAATATCATATTGGATCAATAGTCATATAAAAGATGGGAAGAAGCATTTAAATTTTTCTGATTGGCAAACCTATTCAAGAGATAAGAAAGACCATCTTTTAGAAGAGATTGAAGAAATGGTTGTTCAAAAAGATATGCCATTAACCGAGTACACGTATTTGCACGACAATTCTAAATTAACAGATAAAGAAGTAAGTGAAATTGTAGCGTGGGTGAAGCAAACACGAATTATTTATCAATTAGGGAAGCAACCAAAATAGGAACACCTTTAACTGCGTTTTCTGGGATAATAGTTAAATTATCACTGCTATTAATTGCAGGGTTTGGGTCCACAAAAAAGATAGGTGTATTTACCTTGACAAAATCTATAAGGCTAGCTGCTGGATAAACTTGCATAGAGGTACCTATGATTATGAGGTAATCAGCCTTTTCGGTAATAGTTATGGCATCTTCTAACAATGGAACAGCCTCACCGAACCAAACAATATGTGGTCTAATCTGATACCCTTTTTTACATTTGTCTCCTAAGAGTATATCGTTTCTGCAGTCAAATATATCATCGGTCGTAGCCATGCTTCGGGCTTTTAATAATTCACCGTGTAAATGAAGCACTTGAGAATTACCAGCGCGTTCATGTAAATCATCTACGTTCTGGGTTATAATATGTACATTATAGTACTTTTCTAGTTTAACCAAAGCTAGGTGCGCTAGATTTGGCTTAACGCTTAAAAGCTGTCTTCTACGTTGGTTGTAGAATTCTAAGACTAATTGAGGATTGTTACGAAAACCTTGTGGAGAGGCTACTTCCATAACATCATGACCTTCCCATAATCCATTGGCATCCCTAAATGTTTTTAATCCGCTTTCTGCTGATATTCCTGCTCCGGTTAGTACAACAATATTTTTCATGGGTTCTATTAAATTCAGCTTAAAAATATACTTTTCTTATCTTGGTTGCATGATAGATGAGAAGCTTTTAGCCTATTTAGAAGATTTTATTTCAGAAAAAAGAATGAGGCGCTTTAATGATATATTAAGCCATAGAACCAATTTTATAACGGTAGCAGTAGAAGATGTGTTTCAAATGCATAATACCAGTGCGGTAATACGTAGCTGTGAGTCATTTGGTATACAACAAGCGCATTTAATAGAAGGTAAATATGGACAACGTTTAGACGAAGAAATTGCCATGGGTGCCCAAAAATGGGTAGATGTCAAAAGATATAAAAATTCGAAAGAAGTTGTTAATGTACTTAGAGATAAGGGGTATAAAATAGTTGCTACCAGCCCTCACGCAGATAGTTCATTATTGCAAGATTATGAGCTAGATGGTAAAATGGCGTTATTCTTCGGTACTGAAAATAAGGGTTTAAGTGACTATGTGCTAGAAAATTCTGACGCTTCTTTGAAAATACCAATGGTAGGTTTTACCGAAAGTTTGAATATTTCAGTTTCAGCAGCAATAATTCTACAATACTTAACTACTAAATTAAAGGCATCAAATTTTGACTGGAAGCTGACTCCTGATGAAATGAAGGAGAAACGTTTAGACTGGACAAAAAAATCTATAAAAAGTATTCAAGATATCTTGGAAAGGTATCATGCAGATAATTAAATTTTACTTAACTTGTTACTAATAACTAATTCAATAACAGATGTATTACGTATTAATAATATTAGGTGTTTTACTGGCAATATTAATTATTTTATCCTTGGTAGCTCCTAAAAGTTACCATGTTTACAGGTCAATAGAAATAGACCATCCAACGGAAAAAGTTTGGGGTCAACTTAAATATTTAAAAAAGCAACAAGAGTGGTCACCATGGGCAAGAAAAGACCCAAATATGGATCAAAAATTTACGGGTATAGATGGTGAAGTGGGAGCTGTAAGTTATTGGAACGGGAATAAAGAAGTTGGTGAGGGAGAGCAAGAAATAACTAAAATAGTTGACGGTAAGCGAATTGAACAAGATCTAAGATTTTTAAAACCATATAAATCGCAGTCTGATTGTTATATGGATTTGGAGAAACTAGATGATAATAGGAGTAAAGTGACTTGGGGTTTTACAGGAACTAATAAATTTCCTATGAGTATTATGATGTTATTTATGAGTATGGATAAAATGGTAGGGAAAGATTTTGAAAAAGGATTAGAGAATCTTAAACATAATTTAAATAGTGAACTATGATAGCATGGTTTGAAATTCCGGTTGCAGATATGCAACGAGCTCAAAAATTTTACGAAACTATTTTAAACGTTACAATAACGGTCAATAATTTTGGCCAATTTGTAATGGGACTGTTTCCCGATAAGCCGAGTATAGGTCAAGCAAATGGTGCCTTGGTGCAGCATGAACAATATGTACCTAGTTTAACCGATGGAGCATTGGTATACTTTGCCTGTGAAGATGCAGCTACAGTTTTGGACAAAGTGGTGAAAGCAGGTGGACAGGTATTACAGCAAAAAACTGAAATTGGTGAAGGTCATGGATTTATGGGTCTTCTGAAAGATACGGAGGGAAATAGGATTGCCCTTCATTCTAATGCCTAATATTCTTTTTACTGAACTATTGTATTGATTCTAATAAAGCTATATCATAATCATTTTCAAAAATAACATTGCCATTTACTACAGTACTTTCAGTTTTAGAGTACCTGTCATAAATTTTTGTGCCATCACCAAATACTCCTTTTACTGATATTGTTTTTTTTCCCTTAGGTAGGTCAAGTCCAATAACTACTTTATCAACAAGCTCATCTTTATTTAAATACCTGCTAAATACATAAGGCTTTTTAGCGATTAGTTTATGAATACCTGCTCCAATGGCAGGGTGGTCATTTCTAAACGAACCAAGTTGTTGCCAATGAATTAATACTTCTTTTGTTTGTGCT
>CAXBIJ010000285.1:0-4814 GCA_963975675.1 uncultured Maribacter sp.
TGAGGACTTGTCCGTGGTATCTAAAAAAGGTTCTGTAATACTTCGGAACTTGACGCCCTTTTCATTGAGTTGGTTGATCAAGTTTGTAAAGTGGATTAGACTTCTAGCAAGACGGTCTAATTTCCAGACAACAATAGTGTCACCCTCCCTTGCATAGTTTAAAAGCTTGCTTAAGCTTTTACGTTCTTCTTGTGAACTGGAAACCTTATCCGTATAAATGTTCTTTGTATCAATGCCTTCTTTTAAAAAGGCATCTAATTGCAGATCTAGATTCTGTTCTGCGGTACTCACTCTTGCATAACCCAAAATCATAACTCAAAGTTTAAATAAACCTCAAAATACATACTAATTAATTAGTACGTTAATTTAAACTTTTAAAATCAATAAACAATGTAATGCTATAAAGTTCAATAAAACGGTCGTTTAAATAAACGTCGTAAAATGTTTGTCAAAGACAAGTGTATAAATTTTGGAATGCTTTCTGTGCCAATCCAATTAAGATATGGATGAAGTTGGTCGTTAAAATGCAGTCTTCAAATATTTAGTCAAAGACAGGATTTTTTTGACCCCATCAGAAACAATGCCATGGGAGTTCTACATAGGCTGTATAATTGTAATTGAAGCCGAATTCTTATAGATAAATTTTACGCCTATAAGCTTGATGTCCCTTAAATGAAAAGTTCTATTTTGAAGCTGTAAAGAAAATTACAGGACGAATTTCAAATAATTCCAGACACTACAAATAAAATAGAAAAAATAACACCGGTTGGTGTAGCTACTGCAGCCGCTGGTAGCCTTCTTGCAGACGCTGCTAAATATGTATTAACCAATGCCCAATAATAAACCTGCTACTAAAGGAGATATTCTAGCCTAAGGTGAAAAAATTGAAAGATATCACAGAGTATTAAATATTTCATTGGGTATAAACGGAGAACTCCCCTACTTTGATATGGTTACCAAACAGATTGTATACTTCAAAAATACTTCCCCATTTAAAAAATTCTAAATATCAGAAATTGCACGTAATAATAGTAAAGTTCATTTTCCAGAACAACTATAATTTGCATACCCTACCCCACCACACTACTCAATTTAAACATTGGCAAGTACATAGAAACCAAAATTACTCCAACAAAAACACCAATAACTATGATGATAATAGGTTCCATTAGGGTAGATAATAATTTTGATTTTTGCTGTACTTCAATAGCATATTGCTGACTTAAACGTTCAAATATATATTCTGTCTGATTGGTTTCTTCAGCTACTTTTACCAAGGAAATCATTTTATTGTCGAAAATTTTATTGCCGGCCATACTTTCATTCAAACTTTGACCAGCCATCACATCTCTCTCCACATTTTTTAATGCTTCATTCAAAGGATGAAAGTTGATCATTTTCTTTACCAACTGTATACTATTCAACATTGGAACTTTTGATGCTGTTAATAATGCGACTGCTTGGGTAAATTGTGCTAAATAAACAGAGGTAACAAAACTTCCGATGTATGGTATTTTTTGAACGAATTTATCATTCCCTTTTTTAAACCATTCCCGTTTAGAAAATACATTTCGTAAGAATAGTAGTAGTCCTATGATAATGAGCACCAACCAACCATAATCCCGGATAAAATTAGAAGCACTAATAATCATTCTAGTAATACCGGGCAACTCCACTCCATTTTGTTTAAATATATCTTCAAACATGGGCACTACCATTCGTAACATAAAAACTACGACCAAAATAGCGGTACAAAGAATAATTATTGGGTAGGTTAAAGCGTTCATTAAACTTCTACGCTGCTCATTTTTTCGTTCATAAAACTTACCCAATTCCTCGACTATCCTCGGCAACGTTCCTGTTTCCTCACCTATTTTGATTGAATAATATTCATATTCAGAAAACTCAGGCTTATCTTTTAGAACTTCAAAAAAGCTTTGCCCTGCCACTAGCGCATTTCCCATTTCAGTAAATAACGCAATTTGTTTTTCTTTTTTTTGGTTTCCTTGTATTAAGGCAATAGCATCCTTTAACTGAATACCGGCCTTTAACAGCACCGCTAATTCCGAATAAAAATCTTCTTTTTTCTTATTCCCGAAGGACTTGCCAAATGCAATCTCTTTTTGTAGCAAATTGTTCAACCAATCTTTATCTGAAGATGATTGCTCTTGCGCAATAGTTTGTTCTAATTTAAATCCACTCATTATTGTTGATTTATATAGGTAGCTGGGGTATTCTCTTTAAAAGCAAAAATTTCTTGATGCCCTGTATCTTTACTTGTTGTAATAGAAATAGCATCTATCTCACCATACAAAACCTGTTGATTGTCAAAATAAAATGCTATGGATTCAATTTCAATTTCCAAATTTTCATTGCTTATACTACTTTCATTTAGTACCACATAAGTTCTTTCTCCCATTTCATTTGAAAAACGCAACTCATTGTTTTTATTATCGAAATGAACGTATGAATACCGACTAAAATCTATCCAAAGAGATTGGCGTAATTGATTTACATCCGTTTTAATGGCATAAATGGTTTCAATGCTCCCCATTTGTCGCTGCACTAAATTTAGCACGGCAAATGCCATTCCAACGACCACAGTGGTAATGACCAATACAACCATCATCTCCTGTAATGAAAATGCCTTTATTTTAGTTTGTCTAATCTTCACGTAACATTGATTTCCAATAGTACAACCTGGCTTTTCTGCCTTGAATCTTTGGAAATCGATATCTCCCATAGTTCAAAATCTTCTTGATAGGGTATTTGAATAGCATTATGCATAAATTCATATTCTAATTTATTCATTCGCTCTTCAATCTTTTCTGTGTTGTGTTTTATGTTAGTAGTAACGATGTTATTCAAAACCATACTTGAAATCATAAAAATGATGACTATCAACACGGTTGCAACCAGCGTTTCCATTAATGACGAAGCATGTATTTTCTTTAATAAAGCCATTTCATCACTTTTTTATTCCTTTCCCTAGATGCTAACAAAATACCGGTATAGGCATTGGATAAATTTTCACTATTTATAGTTCCGTTGTTTATATGGTTTTGATAAACGCTTCCATTTTCCAAGGCTATAAATCCATCTGTAGAAACCATTCCATTTACAGTTCCTTTCAATTCGACATTTTTGGTACAATACACTTCTCCATTGACAATGGTATTTGTTTCGATTTTTAGTTCTGGAATGTATTGTCTAGTCTTAGCTTCGTCCAAAACCATAACCATACCGTTCACATTCGTATTGGAATCCAAATAAATACTTGATGTTTGGTTAAACTGTGACTGGCCTTCCTGTTCTACCGCTGCAACTGCATATTTTTTATTCACCAATAAAGCAGTAGGATATTCAAGGTTACAATTTTTACCCACCTGAATAGATTCTGTTGCAATTGCCTGAAAAGCACCATTTACGCCATTCTGAATTACTATCTCTGGTGCTATCAATAGCACATCCTTAAGCCTTGCGCTAGGTTCTACTATAATTTTATAATCCGCTATAATAATGATGTTTCCTGTTAATACAATATTCTTTAACTGTATCACTCTGTCCTTATAAACAAGGGTCTCAGCTTCAAATGAATTTTGTATTCCCTCAGTAGGTAGTTCATTTAAATATTCCCCTTTAGGTACATAGCTTTTATTCGCCAAACGATTCACGTGGTTCTCAAGTTCTGGGTACAAGTTGGGTAAAATGGAATTACTTTTCATACTTCGCCCATACAGCAATTGAGAACGGTTATAAGAATTACCAGAAATGTTACCCCTCTTTAATCCTTTTTCTGGTAAAAAGGCCGTTCCGGTAATTTTAGCATTTCCCACTAGTATAACGGGTCGTTGATGGTCGTTGACATAAAGCGCTGGAAGTTCCTCATCATCCTTACCCCCAATTAAAGCTGTTTTACTATAATTGGTACTTTTATGAGAGGTAAGCACTGTTCTTTTCTCGAATACACCCCAAAATTCCCGTTTTACGTTAATGGTAATGGGTATGTCACTTTCTCTATCTAAAGAATGACTAACTCCTATAGGAAAATCATCCATCAAAGAAGCGGCCATAATCAGCACTTCTTAGGACTTCTATCAGTACATCAGTCTTTTTTTCAAAATGCTGATGTGTATAAGTCAGTAATAAAAAGGACATTAATAGTACTGCTATGATTGCTCCTACAAATAGTACAAACTGGAGTGCTCCTGCCTTAATTTTTCGTAGAATAATCATTGGATTATCGATATCTTTTCATAAATACCCTTGTACACTACTTTTATAAAGCTTTTTGTGCCTTGTACCAATTTCACTTCATGAAAGGTATCGTTAAGGCTCATCATCTGTTGTTGACCTTCAATGGTTACAAAGAATATCTTTTGATTATTTCCTTTATCGGTAATAAAACCTGTGTAGGTAATGTGCTTTTTGGGGACTTCTTTTTTAACTGATTTAACAGCGTTTGAACGCATACCGCTATTTCGTTTTTTTATCGTACCTAAAAAAGGATCACGGTAATCTGCAACAATGCTAAAGATCTCCCTTTCCTTTATTTTTTTAGGAACAAACTTTTCATTGGAAGCAACTAATTGGGGTGTGTTTGTAGATAGATTTATAACATTCACAAACTTGTACCCTATCATTCCCCACACAAGTAGAACAAGGACTAAAAGAAGGTATGTTTTGTGTTGCTTTTTCACTGTTATATTAATTGCCAGTAATTTGAACCGTAAATGAATGTGTTGTATACTCCGTCTCAAAATCACTATTCAAAGCCTTTACACGCCATTCATACCCATTATTTATCAAAGTCT
>CAXBIJ010000286.1:0-4811 GCA_963975675.1 uncultured Maribacter sp.
TCAAAACGTGACATTGTTTTTTTCTGGAATTTGACAGCAGCACCTTTGATTAGATATTTATAGGCCCAAAACATGATTGCAGTTAATATTAAAACGGAGCCTAAACCGCGCATTGCACCACCAAAAACTAATATTAATGTACCAAGAACTCCTAAAACTGCACTCATTCTTATAAGTTGTTTTAAGGTAAGCTCTTTTTCGTCTGTGCTCATAAATTTAGAGACAAGCATCGAGTTCATGAAAATTGCCACAAATAATGAAGAACCTAATACTACCGAAAGTGTTATCGGAAAATAAATCATAAACTGACCAAAAATTCCAGGCCATAAACCTAACGGAACGAATGCAGCAACGGTAGTAGCGGTAGAAATAATAATGGGGTATGCAATTTCGCCAATGCCTTTCTTAGCGGCATCGATGCGTGACATACCTTCGTCCATTAGACGATACACATTTTCAACCACCACAATTCCATTATCCACCAACATACCTAAACCCATAATCATCCCAAAAAGGATCATAGTATTCAGCGTATATCCTAGCCATGAGAGTATTACAAATGACATAAACATAGACATCGGTATAGCAAACCCAACAAAAAGGGCATTTCTAAATCCTAAGAAAAACATTAACACCGTAACAACAAGTATGATTCCAAAAATAATATTGTTCACCAAATCATCTACTTGATTCAATGTACGGGTAGAGGAATCGTTGGCAATAGAAATATTAAGGTCTGGAGGAAAGTAATTAGCTTTCTCATTCTTAACAATTTCCTTTATTTTATCTGCTGCAGAAATAGAGTTTCTACCTGCTCTTTTTTTAACATCGAGCATAACCACATTGTCACCAAATTCACGGGCATACGTAGTTTTATCTTTTGCCTTAAAGTTAATGCTTGCAATGTCTTTTAAATAAACCGCACCGTTTTCAGATTTGACAACAAAATTTTTAAGTTCATTCGGATTTTCTATTTCCCCTAAAATACGGATCGTACGTCTTTGACCAACTGTTTTAAGATTTCCTGCAGACATAGTCATGTTACCATTACTAATAGCACTAATAACGTCTTGAAAGCTAATTTTAGCAGCCATCATTTTGTAAATATCAACAGCAACTTCTACCTCTTTATCTTGAGCACCGCGAATATCTGCTTTTTTAATTTCAGGAAGATCTTCAATTTCGTCTTGTAAGTATTCTGCATATTCTTTCAACTTTTCTACAGGGTAGTCACCTGTAAAGTTGATGTTCATAATAGGAACTTCTTCAGAAAAATTTAAGTCAAAAACGTTGGGCTCAACTTTGGCACCATTAAATGTAGGCCAATCTTCACTTGCCTTTTCACTATCGACCTCATCCTTAACTTTTTGCTTAGCTTGTTCAACAGTAATTTCCTCATCGAATTCTACCGTTAAAACAGCGTAATCTTCTTGTGAGGTAGAAATGACTTCGACAACATTACTTATGTTCTTTAATCTATCTTCTAAAGGGTCAGTAATCAGTTTTTCAATATCCTCAGCTGTATTACCAGGGTAAGGGGTGCTAATATAAATTTTGGTCTCTACAATTTCTGGAAAATCTTCTCTAGGCATGGCCATATAGGCTTTGAAGCCTAACCATAAAAATATGCCGATCATAACATAAATAACCGACGGATTATCAATAGCCCAAGACGATAAACGGAATTCCTTATCAGCGTTTTTTTGTACTTTGCTCATCGATTTCTAATTTTTGATTTTTACTTTTTGACCGTCTTTTACACTTCGCGCACCTTCTTTAATAATATGGTTCCCATCTTCTAGGCCAGATAGTACTTCTATTTTCGCTCCTTGTGTTTTACCCGTGGTGATGATTGTCCTTTTTACCAAAGCTTCTTTGTCTGCATTTGGTTCCTCTGCAACGAATACATATTGTTCTCCTTCCGCATTTTCAGATATAATACTGGTCGGTATTAATATAGCAACTTCATTGGTGTAATCATTTAAATTGACCTTTGCTGTTAGGTTAGGCTTTATCTTACCTTCTTTATTTGGAACAGGAATTTCAACTTCAAAAGATCTGTTCGATGGATTTATAAAATTTCCTGTTTCTCTAACCTTTGAGGCAATACTATCGCCTAATACAGGAAAATATACTAATGCTTCTTTTCCTTTTACAACACTACCTAAATATGTTTCTGGTACTTCAACTTCAATAAACATATCAGATAAGTTTACAAGACGAAACACTTCAGAACCTTGACCTGGTGCAACAACGGTACCTTGATCTTTAATAACATTATCTATGATGCCTGAAAAAGGAGCTCTTATACTAGATTTACCTAATTGACTTTGCGCCTGAGAAACCATATTTTCTGATGATTCGTAGTTGGTTTTTGCTTGTAAATATTGAATTTCTGAACCTATGTTCTGTTTCCATAAACGTTCTTGGCGTTCAAAAGTAGTTTTAGCAAGTGTAGCTTGAGATTTTAATTGACTTAGTTGACTTGACATACCGCCATCATCTATGGTAGCCAATAATTGTCCTTTAGAAACTCTATCACCTTCATTCACATATACTTTTTGAAGGGTGCCTGCCATCTCTGGATAAATCAGGACATTTTGTTTCGTGCTAACATCACCTTGTAATTCTAGATAATGATTAAAAACTTCTTTCTTAGCAGTCAATGTATTTACAAGTGGTAGTTTTTCGTCATTACCTAAAATTGCTATTGCTGAATCTAACGATTTAAGCTGTACTTCAATTAGATTTTGCTGAAGGGTGATTTTGGTTTTCTTAGCTCTTATTTCTTCAAGATTTCGCTTTTCAATAACTTCACTTACCGATTGGTCTCCATCGCTACATGAAAATAGGCTGATGGTTGCAATTAATAAAACTATTACTTTCTTCATGATTATATTTTTAATGATTGATTATTTAGGCTTTTGTATTTAAAATGATTTCCAATTCGGTCTTTTTATTAATTACCTCTACCATAGATTGTAGAAATTCTTGCTGAGTTGTGTAAAGTTGTGTTTGGGCTTGTCTTAGTTCAAAACTTGTTGCTAGACCCTCTTTATACTTTATTTGGTTTTTATTTTCAATACGTTCAGAAAGGGTGAGATTTTGTTTAGCTGTCTCGTAATTGGCGATAGCAAGTGTGTAATTGTTTTTTGCATTCTCTAACTGCAATCTAATTTGCTGTTCTGCCTCCGTTAATTGAGTCTTAGCTTTTTCTAAAGCAATTTTAGCACGTTGTGTGCTTGCATTTCTTTTTAGAGAACTGAAAATAGGAATACTTAGGTCAAAACCCATTACTGAAGAATCGAACCATTGCTGTTCACTGTTTAAAAAACTAAAATCATCTGAAAAAGCACTACTCCCATAATTAACAAAAGCATTCAACGTAGGTAACGCTCTACTTTTGGCTAATTTCCATTCGTAATACCGTTGTTGGTTAAGATTCTCTACAAGTTTAAAATCAACATTTTCGTTTAGATTAAAGTCGTAATTAAGAATTCCTAAATCAATTTTTGCTACCGTTAAGTCTTCAAGGTTTTCTTGAAGTTTTGTAGGTGCAGTTAAATCTATGCCCATACTAAGGTTTAACATTTGAAGGGTGATTTCTTGTAATCTTATGGCGTTCTGTAATTGGTTTTCGATTGATGAAAGTGTAATCTGAAGTTGGTCAACACTTTCTTGTTCGCCGAGTCCGTTTTCATAAAGTTTTGAAGTTTCAAAAAGATTTTTCTCCAGGGTAACTTTATTCTTTTCAAGAATTTGAACACTTTCTTTAGCTAGTAAAACATTTCCGTAAGCTTCTACAACTTGTTTTCTAACTTCTAAAGATGTTTTTTCTTTATTATTTGCGCTATAACTTAAAAAAGCCTTAGTTGCTTGTACGCCTACAATATATGAGCCATCAAATATTTGTTGACGTAAGGTTGCGGTTGCAGTTGCGGTTTGCGGTTGGCCAAAAACAACTTCAGCGAAAGTGCCCGGCTCACCTCCGAATATTTCTGCAGGAATAACACTTACAGGTTGCTTTAATTGATTTTGATAACTTAATGCCCCACTTATTTGGGGTAAACCGCCAGCAATGGTTTCCCATTTTTGTTTCTGGGCATCAATAATATCCCTATCCGCATTTATTGCAGCATAATTGTTTTCTAATGCAAATTGTATGGCTTCTTCTAAAGTGAAACTATAGGTTTGTTCTTGTGAGTATCCGAAATGAAGACTTAGGATAGTAACTAAAATGAAAATTTGATTTCGCATTTATTCTTGATTTGAATTGATGATTGTATTTAGTATTTTCTTTCCTTTAGGAGTAACAATTCCCCGTAAGTGATATTCTAAAAATGAGTCCATTAATTTTGATACCGGAAATAGTGGCAATGGAAATATGTTTTGGTCTTTTATGCTGTTCATACCTGTAAAGTAAATTCTTGCAATAAACTCAGGATCTATATTTTCTCTAAATAACTCTTGCTCTAAACCGCGTTCTACATTTGATAATACACATTTATGCATTTTCTCGAACTGCATTAGTTTTAGACTCTTATGTATTTTAGGATAATATTTCATCAATTGAAATTGCGGAGAGCTTTTCTCGTCGTTCAAGTGAGACATTACATATTTTTTAATCTCATATAGCTCTTCAATAGCGTTTTTATCCATGGCTATTATTAAATCTATACCATCACTTAAATCGCAGAATTTGTTCATTACACAATCTTCGACCAAATCTGTTTTATTACTATACTCACTATAAATGGTTTTTTTAGAAATGCCAATTTCATTGGCAATATCATCCATTGTAATGCTCTTAA
>CAXBIJ010000287.1:0-4804 GCA_963975675.1 uncultured Maribacter sp.
TACATGAACTACATTCTGACTATTTACTTTGGTAAGATATGCCCAAGTTAAGTCGAAAAAATCTTCTTCGTAAATCAATACTTGTGCGCCTGCATAGTAGATATCTAAAAACTCTTGAAGGTTATTGAATTTGTAGGCTTTCTTTAACGATTCAATTGAATCATATGCTAATGCAATATTGTTTCTTTCTGCTATTTTGAACATGAGTTCTGGTTCAAAACTTCCTTCAATGTGCAGGTGAAGTTCAGCTTTAGGAATGCCTTGAATAATTTTATGTAGTTCAGATGATTCCATTTTATAATGTTTAGAAAAATGTTGCTTTTGCAAAGTAACTTGAATACCCAAATATTCTAGTGTACTATGACTCGATTTAAAATTAATATATCAGTATAAGATTTAACAAATTCTTACAAAACGTAGGTATTAAATATATCTTCCAATTCTTTTTTAGGTTCAAAGCTAAGTCCAGATCGCGTGGTAGAGCTTTGTATAATTGTACTCCTACAGGCTGTTAGCCAACCAAAGCGGTCAGATAAATCTAACTGTCCTATTGGTCCGCCATTAGCATTACCATCGCAAATTAATTTCCAAGCCTTCAAATAATCATTGATGATATCTTCCTCAATTTCTGGCGCTAAGGCTTTTAATTTGTCTGGGTCAAGATGGTACTTTATATCTAGAAATTTAATCCGTTTACAAAATAGAATAACGCCAACATTAAAGAATTCTTCACGCTCGACCTTTGGTACCAGTCTAATTATGGCATACTTGAATGTGTATCTATCTTGCATCTTCAGTTTCTTTAACTAATATATCTATCATAGATAATTTAGTAGTTATAAATTGAATATAGGCTGCTCTTTTTTCATCTGAATTCAAAATATCCGATTCACTCCTAAGCCAGTCTTCCGGAATTTTTGAGACAATCTCATTAATCTTTTCTGGTGTAATTAAATTTTGAATTTCTTTTGCTGACTCCGGTAGGGCAGTTGCCTGTTGCAAAAGTACATGGTCTTTTATGAATGGGAAGGTTCTTGAAAGGTGACTCTCCCAAGTTTCCCAGTTATGATGAAAATAGAAACTAGCTCCGTTATCAATTACCCACAGTTCATTATGCCAGTATAGTAAATTAGCATTCTTGGCTGTTCGGTCAATATTACTGATAAGACTATCTAATAGTACTATTTTTGATGCTGTTAGTGCATCTATTTTTGAAATTAAAGGATCGAATGTGATGGCGCCAGATAAAAAGTGTAATCCTAAATTTAGACCTACACTAAACTTAAGCAAGTCTTGAATTTCTTCATCGGGTTCTGTATTGCGAAAAGAATCATCAAGATTCATAAATACCAATTCAGGAACTTTTAAACCAATGGCACGTGCTAATTCTCCGCCGATAAATTCAGCAATAAGAGATTTTTTTCCTTGGCCAGAACCTCTAAATTTTAATACATATAAAAAGTCATCATCAGCTTTTACTATGGCAGGCATAGAACCTCCTTCTCGTAAGGGTTGTAAATATTGAACAACATCTACTGTTCTAATATCAATTGTATTCATACATGCTTAAATAGATGTTGTAAAGCTAAAGGTATTTTGCCAAACTTAAATCGAACTAAATTTTCAGCTAGTTATAAGTACACTAAGACAAGAAGAAATAGCTAGTCATATTTAAACCTACTCTTTATCATTTGGTAAAGGTGAAAGCATAATATGTGCTCTGTGTGTACCAGCATTCATGAGCCAAGGATGATTTGGTGCCGTAGGAGCCTCTGGTATACCAATAGTTGCTGATGTGGCCCAAGGAATATACGTTACATAACGCATTTGTGCACCATCAACCGCTGAGGTTTCTGGGTCGTACATGGTATTTGGACCGTAATAGATATGTAGTGTAGACCCGGGGGTAATTTTAAGTTTTCCTGATTTCATTTCTTCTTCACGTATAGCAAAGATTTCTTCTGATGATTTCCCCTCTGCTCTTAAGGCTCTTCCTCTCGCCATAAAAGGTTCAAGATTTTTATGGTAGCATGCAGCATTAAAGCCATCTTTGGTTGGGTCATCTGCAAGCACAATAAATTCATTATCTCCTTCGCGCAACGTCATAAATTCACCCGCCATATTATAGCCGATTACTTTTGAGGTAGACCTGCTTTTTTCAGGAGCAGCCATTAATGCGGTAGCAATTAAATCTTCATCGGTTTCAATCGCTTTTAAATTTTTATTGATGTCTATAGTTGCAGTTTCTGCTGTTGCCTCTGTTGTTGAAGTCTCTTGTGTTGTAGTTTTTGTTTTGTCTGATGAATTACAAGAAATCAGAATTGCAGTGAAAATGAATGCTATAAGAATATGTTTCATGGTGTGTGAATTTTTAAGGTATCCCTGTTAAGATAAGAAATATTGGCGTGTAAAATGCTATTTTTAATCCTCTACGAATGAGTCAAAAGCTATTTTGTTTATTGCATCTGACTAAATCTAAACTCAAAAGCTATCTTGATTGTGTCTTGAGGTACCCTACAGAAAACAACTTTCTATTGATAGCTACTCACTTACATTTCCATAGTATTTTTTCTTTAACCAAAAGGAAACACGAACCAACAGTATTAATGCCGGTACTTCAACTAACGGACCAATAACTCCTGCAAAGGCCTGTCCTGAGTTTAATCCGAAAACTGCTATAGCAACTGCAATGGCTAATTCGAAATTATTACCTGCGGCTGTAAATGCTACTGAGGCAGTTTTGTCGTATGTTGCGCCGGTTGCTTTGGTAAAGAAAAATCCGATAATGAACATTAGCGTAAAGTAGATAAGTAAAGGAACTGCAATTAGTAGTACATCCATAGGTATTTGAACGATTAACTCTCCTTTTAATGAGAACATCACTACAATCGTAAATAACAACGCTATCAAGGTAATTGGTGAAATAGTAGGTATGAATTTGTTCGTATACCAATCTTCCCCTTTTAGTTTAACTAAAACTAGTCTACTCAATATTCCCATAAAAAATGGAATACCTAAATAAATAGCGACACTTTCTGCAATAGTACCAATAGATATGTCGACTATAGCGCCTTCAAACCCAAAATAGGGTGGAAGTACTGTTATAAAAAGCCATGCGTAAAAACTATAGGCAAAGACTTGAAATATACTATTTAAGGCCACCAAGCCAGCTCCATATTCACTACTACCTTCGGCGAGGTCGTTCCATACCAAAACCATGGCAATACACCGTGCTAGGCCAATCAAAATTAGGCCTACCATATATTCAGGGTAATCACGTAAAAATGTGATTGCCAAAATGAACATTAAAACCGGACCGATTATCCAATTTAGTATAAGGGAAATAGAAAGGATTTTTGTGTTTCTAAATACTTTTGGTAGCAGTGAATAATTGACTTTTGCCAAAGGTGGATACATCATTAATATTAAACCAATGGCAATAGGAATGTTTGTGGTTCCGCTGCTAAATGAATTAATGAAGTCGGGGAATGTTGGTATGAAATAGCCTAACGAAACACCAAATGCCATAGCTACAAATATCCAAAGTGTTAGATTTCTGTCAAGAAAGCTTAATTTTTTTGATGCCATTTTTAAGAGTTTATTTGAGAGAAAACGTAAAATAATTCCGTTGCAATTTGAAGACTTCTTTCCTTATATTTTTCCGCTTGTTGTGGCGTGTGGTCAAAAGCTTTAGGGTCTTCAAAAGTTATCGGGATCCGTTTTTCTGCACCGGGTACAAATGGGCAAGCTTCGTTTGCCGAATCGCAAGTCATAATCGCAGCAAATTCAGATTTAGGATTAAAGTCATCATCTAATTTTTTAGAAAACCCTATAATTGGATGCTCGTTATCAGCATATTTAATGCTGTACACAGGATTCTCATTTTTTGAAATCGTTTTTATCTGAAAGCCTGAATTTCGTAACGTTTCTGCTGCCACGGGAAAAAGAGCTGTTGCCTCTGTACCTCCTGAATAGCAAAAGACATTATTAATATCGAAATAGTGAGCCATAGTTTGAGACCAAACTTGCGATAAATGACTTCTTCGTGAATTATGTGTACAGATAAAATTAATGCGTATTTCTTTATTTAATGAGGCTTTTGTTTGTATGAAATCAATTAGGGGTTGTAAAATAGCTCTTCGTTCAGCAGTAATGCTATCAATGTTTAACGCGCTTATTGTATTTTCAATTTCTGAAAACAATGTCGTTTTGGTTGTGGCCATATATAGTATTGGTTTAGTGTGATTAATTGGATAATTTATTAGCAACAATTGTTATTCGTAGCGATATCTTGGTTAAGAAATGCTAACATGGTTTCTTTCATTTTCGTCCAATTTTCGGCGTGAATACAGTAGCAAACACTTGTGCCTTCTACATTGCCTTTAATTAAACCTAAATGTCTTAATTCTTTTAAATGTTGTGATATGGTGGGTTGTGCTAATCCGATTTCGTTAACTAAATCTCCACAAACACATGCATTTATCTTAAATAAATACTGCAAAATCGATACTCTAGCTGGGTGCCCAAATACTTTTGCAAAAAGTGCAATTTCGTTTTGTTGGTCGGTAAACATTTCAGTTTTGGCTAATCCCATTTTGTGTTATATCTATTAATCGCAATGTTACGATTAATAGATTGATAATTCAAATTAAAATTGAGGTTTGTTTATTTAATATTGGAAGAGCCTAATGCAATTTGGTAAGGTAAATTTTAGTGTGTGGGTAATCTTATAATTATTTACTTCTTTCGTCAGTTTCAAGAATCGAATATTGAAAATTGTCTGACCAGCCAGTTTTCAACGGTA
>CAXBIJ010000288.1:0-4782 GCA_963975675.1 uncultured Maribacter sp.
CCGTGCGGAACTTTTATTTCTGTATCAAAGGTTTTACCACCATCTGTAGATTTCCAGAAATCGACATTGAGTCCGTAAACAATATCTTTGTCAAAGGGGTCTGCATAAATTCTAGAATAGTAAAAAGCACGTTGTCTTAGTTTACGTTCATCATTAGTGCGTTCCCATGTTTTACCGGCATCATCTGATCGAAATACACCACCTTCATTTGCTTCTACTATTGCCCACACACGGTTAGAATCTGCCGGTGAAACCGTAACTCCGATTTTGCCAATAGGTCCTTCTGGCATACCTGGGTTTTCTGTTAGATCTGTCCAAGTTTCACCAGCATCTGTAGATTTCCACAGTTTACAATCTGGTCCGCCGCCCCACATTTTCCAAGCTTTTCGTTGAACTTGCCATGTACTTGCATAAAGAATTTTAGGATTGTTTCTGTCGATGATTAGATCTACAGCACCAGCTTTATCGCTTACATACAATGTCTTTTTCCAAGTAGTACCGCCATCTGTACTTTTAAAAACACCGCGTTGTTCATTATCACCATATGGGTGACCAAGAGCTGCAACATAAACTATATCAGGATTTGTAGGATGAATTCTAATTCTAGAGACTGCTTGGGTTTCTTCTAGCCCAAGATGTCGCCATGTTTTGCCACCATCTTTAGTTTTATAGACCCCATCACCTTGCGTAATACTACCACGAAGTTGTACCTCTCCCATACCGATATATACAATATCAGGATTCGTTTCTGCGACGGCTACCGCACCAACTGAAGAACTTGTAATTTGGCCGTCTGTAACTGGTGCCCATTCATTACCACCATCGGTAGTTTTCCAAAGTCCGCCACCTGTGGCTCCAAAATAATATTCATTAGGTCTACCTGGGCTTCCTGCTGAACCTAATGAGCGGCCACCGCGTACTGGTCCAATATTTCTCCATTCTAAATTTTCGTAAAATTCTTTGTCTATAGGAGGAGTACTGTCGGTTTTGTCTGATTTCTTTTGAGCAAAATTTGTACTAAAGATTGATAAGGCAAATACAAGAAAGAGATAGCGGAGCTTGATGGTCATAAAGTTGAAATTTGGTTGGTAGTATAAAAGTTTAATATTGAAAAACTAGTTTGAAAATAATAATTTAATCTGCTAATTTTAAGAGATTCCTCAAATTTAACGGCTTGGTATACATGTCAATCTCACCTAAATTATTAAGCGGCCATTCATCTTTAAGGCGATCCCAATAAAGTTCTACTCCGTTGCCATCTGGGTCGTCAAGATATAATGCTTCTGAAACTCCATGATCTGCAGCGCCTGTAAGTGGATATTCAAAATCATTGAGTCTTTTTAAGATTCGCCCCAAATCTTTTCTTGTGGGGTATAAAATTGCAGTATGATAAAGTCCGACTCCATTTTTGGAAGCACGTGGTGCATTCTTGCTCTGCCATGTATTTAAACCAATATGATGATGATAACCCCCAGCTGAAATAAAGGCAGCTTGTTCACCATATTTCATTGTAATTTCAAAACCTAGTATCTCGCAATAGAAATGAATTGAATTATTTAGGTCAGATACTTTTAGGTGTACATGACCTATTCTTGTTTGATCAGGAATTTTATATTTCATGAATTTTTGACCTATTCTTTTCCAGTATAAATTTTATGATTTTCATCTCCGCCTGCAATGATATATGCAAATAAATCTACCACCTCTTGCTCATTTAATCTATTTAATAAAGCTGGTGGCATAGGTGATACCGGCGAAAGTTCTTTTTTCAGAATAGCGCTCTTAGCAATACTAATCGTATAACTTTCATTAAATGGGTTCGGCATTATTACAATAGAATCTCCAGCTTCAGATTTAATTCGACCGGCCAGTTTTGCATCGTCTTTTAAATGAAAAAGAGTATTTGCATATTGGTCTGAAATTTCATCGTTCGGACTATAAATAGCGAACATTAAATCATAAGTACTGAATTTTGTGTGTGCTTGGGTAAGGTCAGGACCGGCAGCACCACCCTCACCGCGCATTCTGTGACATAAAACACATGTAGCAGAAGCAAATGCTCTTTTGCCAGCTTTTATATTTCCTTTGTAATTATCTAAACCACCCCAAACAACATCGCCCATATTTTCGCCGGTGTAATTTTTACCTGGTCCAAAAGGTTGTGGTAAATCTGCTACTGCACTTGAGGGAGAGTAAACTCCAGATAATTCTTGAAAATAATCCCTTTCTTTTTCTGGAACATGAGTTAGTGCTCGTTGCCTTACATTCTCCATATAAGCTTTAAAGCTCATGCCGCCTTTAGAACCCAATACATCAAAATACCAAGAAAAATAACGCTCTCTTAAATCTTTATTCCATCCATTTTCAGCATTGCTTAATAGCATACCATAATAAATAGCTTCACTTGGCGGCATTTTAGCAATAACATCCCTAATTAATGGGCCATATTGTTCACTACGTAAAGTAGCTTCATTAGATAGCATCTCTACACCTTCTGTAACTGTTTTTTGCTCTGTATGATATTCAAGTCTCTCTACAAGTTTTTTAACTATACCGTCGGCATCTAAGTATAAAAGTATCTGAGCTAATTCTTTGCTTACCGCGCTTTCTTTTGCTGGAAATAATGGGCTTAGGATTTTTATAAGCTTTTGTTTCTCGCTTTTGCTTGGCATTCCCATTCTAATAAAATTTAGAGAATAGGTGCGTAGTAAATCCATCTGTAATTCAGCATCTAAAGTATTCATGGGGATATCCATTAACTTTTTCAAAATCAACGATTGAAGTTGGTTATCGCCCTGATGATTTAAGGCAATACTACTTTCAATAATTTTTCGGTTGTCGGTTTCTTTTTTATAATCGTCTAACCAAGAGGCAATCGGTTGATGTTCTAAGGCAATTCTCGAGGCGTATCTCATAAATCGGTCCTTATCGGCTAAATGTTCCCATGCCAATTCAGTGCCTTTTGGTGAAATAGTTACATGGTACTCCTCTATTTGTTTACGTAGATTTCGTTCGTGTGTATTTTTTGATATTGCCTGAGATGTTTTGGTTGTATCTGAACCTGTATAACGCAGGCGGTAAAGGTGTGAATCTAGTCGTCGACCACCCGTAGCAAAATATAAATTACCATCATTGCCAGCAATCATATCTGTTAAGGGTAGGGGTGTTCCTGATAAAAATTCTTCCCTTTTGGCTTCATAAGAACTTTCTTTCTCGATAAGGTCAATGAAATAAACGGTTCCAAAACTCCAATCCATTGCCAATAGTCCGTTTTTATATCTCTCAGGAAAATTTAGTGAAGAGGTGGATAAAACTGCGGTTGGTGATCCTTGTTCTAAATTATGAACCGCAGGTAGATTATCTGGATAATAGGCAGGCCATTTACCAGATCCTGTTCGCCAACCGTATTCGCTACCACTAGTAACATGGCAAATTCTTGTAGGTCTATACCAAGGCATACCAATATCCCATTCCATGTCGGCATCATATGCAAAAAGTTCACCATCTGCATTGAAGGCCATATCAAAAGGATTTCTAAAACCTGCAGAAATTAATTCAAAAGTTGCCCCATCAGGATCAAATTTGGTTATCCATCCGCCTGGCGCTTTAATATCATTTGCGTGACCTCTGGCATCTAAATAGGGGGTAAAGAGATTATCCTCGTCCCAGTTGTTGGGTATTCGACTATTTTGTTTTACACTTTCAGGTATTAAAGTATGGTTGCCGGCAATGAAATAAATTTCCTTTGCATCTGGTGATAGTGTGAAACTATGTGGCCCATGTTCTCCGCTTCCTTCTAATTTAAGAAGCATTTTTACGGTATCTAACTTGCCATCATTATTAGTATCGGTTATTCTGTAGATGCCACTACCATTCTCTTGGTCGTCTGAAATTTCGTCATCCCAATTTTTATTAACCGCAACATATAAACTATTGAACGCCCACAATAAACCATGTGCTTCCCCAATTTCTAAATCTAATGACGTTACATCTTTCGCATTAAGAACATCTCCAATTTCAGGAGTTTGAAATTGATATAGTTTACCATATTGATCACAAACATACATTGTATTACCATTACCCTGAGCTAATGCAACCCACGAGCCTTGTTCATGATTACTGGGATGATAAATTTCTTCTAGTAGAAAATCTTTTGGAGTGTTAAATTCGATACTCGTTTCTTCTACGATTTCTTTTTCTTTCTTGTTGCAAGAGAATAGTAAACACGTGAGGGTGATAATTAAGAATCGGTTGGTGGTATTGGTCATGATTTCTGATAATTGGTTACTTAAAGATACAAAGTAACATAATGCAATTATCAGTCTAATTGACGTAATCCTTCATAAATTGAAATAGCCACGGCATTTGCTAAGTTTAAACTTCTAATATGCTCGCTGTATAAGGGTATTTTGGCTGTTTTGGGATGATGCTGCGCTAAGATTGATTTAGAAAGTCCGACAGATTCTTTCCCAAACACCAAAAACATTTCATCTTTATAATCAACCTCCCAGTGGTTTTGTTTTGCGGTAGCAGAAAAGAAAATCATTTCTTTATCATGATGCTGTTCAAAGAACGATTCTAAATTTTCGTAGATGATTACGTTTAAGTGTTGCCAATAATCTAGACCAGCTCGTTTTAAACGTTTATCACTAAGTTCGAATCCAAATGGCTTTACTAGGTGAAGTGTAGATCCTGTGGCAAGCGCCAGCCTGCCAATATTACCTGTATTATTAGGTATTTCGGGTTCTATTAATACAATATTAAAACTCATTATTTTTTAAA
>CAXBIJ010000289.1:0-4767 GCA_963975675.1 uncultured Maribacter sp.
CAAGATTTTCAAAGTATGGCAACTTCTCTTTTAGACCATTAATGTCTTTATTAAATCGGTCTACATATAGCTGCATACCCACCATTTTTTCACTTTGATACCAATTTCCAGAATTTAAACGCTCTATATCCTGCTTTTTTAACTCAGTAGGGCGTTCTTTAAAAAGATGGTCTAATTGGTCTAAAAGCTTAAAAAAATACGTTTTATGTTCAGAGTCTTTGTATAAAGAAAAAAACTGCGATTTTATAAGAGAAAGATTGGTAGACAATCTTTGGTCGTATAAAGATTTTAACGGTAACGCGCCTTTTTTATTTTGACTTTTTGAGGCCAATAAGCGGTGTAGTTCAGCTTGGTTCATTTTAAGAATCTAATTGTTGTAATGTAGGTAACGATTCAATAGCGCCAAAATTAGTGGTGGTTATAGCACCGGCTTTGTTCGCCCTAGCTACCATATTGGTAAGTATGCTTTCATCTGCCAATAATGCATCAATACTAGAGTGTTTGGCAATTTGTTGCAATAGACACCCTATAAATGCATCGCCTGCGCCAGTGGTGTCTTTCGGAGTTACTTTAATACTTGGTATTGTTTTTTGAAATTTTTTGGTACTTAACCATGTACCTTCACTACCAAGTGTAATCACGATTATTTCTGTACCTTTTTCATGAAGCACTTGACAAGCTTCTTTTAAATCTTTTTTGCCTGATAGAAGTTGAGCTTCTTCTAAACTAAATTTGCACAAATGCGATTTTTCAATGAAAGAATCACATTTACGTTTAAAAATATCAACTTTATTTTTCCACAGGTCTACTCTATAATTTGGGTCAAAACTTATAAAAGCATGTTTGGTAAGGCCATCAAATAAATATCTACTGTAGGCATCTTCTAAAGGGCCGCCTAAAAGAGCAGTGGCAGCACCAAAATGTATGATGTTGTTTTCAAAATAAGATTTGTTAGAAGTGTCATAGGTAAGTTCTCTGTCTGCTCCACGGCTAAATACAAAATCGCGTTCACCGTCTTCATCTAAAGAAACAAAGGCTAATGTGGTAAATGTATCAGATTTTTGTGCTAACGAAATATCTACTTTTTCATTTTCTAAAATTCGTAATAAAAAAGTGCCGAAAGGATCGTTGCCTACACAGCCAATAAAAACACTATCACCGCCTAATTTACTTATAGCACACGATACGTTTGCTGGCGCACCGCCTGCTTTTTTTGAAAATTCCTTTGCTTTTGTTAAATCTTTGCCTTGGTTTTCAGCAACAAAATCAATTAACAATTCGCCAATGCAAAATATTTTTTTCATAAATCTAAATGAAAATTAGAAATTCTAAGTTAATTAGAAATTGTTGCTACTTCCTAAATAATCTTAATGAATTATTAAATTATGGTTGTTGAGAGGCTATTTTTAGAATTAGATTGCTTCTTTTTTTGGGTCTGAGCATGAATTCCATATCTTGAATAGCATATTTAAAAAACATTCTGACCATGAGCATATTTGACGAAATTAAAAAGAAATTAAGTCACGAGTTTATTGATATTATTGAATGGCTTGACACTAATAACGAGACCATTGTACATCGTTTTGAGCGATACCAAAACGAGATTAAAAATAACGCACAGTTAATCGTTCGTGAGGGGCAAACTGCAGTATTTATTAATGAAGGGCAACTGGCAGATGTTTTTAAGCCAGGTACCTATACATTAAACACAAAAAACCTTCCTATTCTTACGACCTTAAAAGGTTGGAAATACGGATTTGATAGTCCGTTTAAAGCTGAGGTTTATTTTGTAAATACTCGTTTGTTTACCGATGAGAAATGGGGAACTAAAAACCCTTTTATGTTAAGCGATGATAGGTTTGGCTTAGTTGAGATAAGAGCTTTTGGTACATATAGTTTTAGAATTAATGACCCAGGTAAATTTATCATAGATATAGTTGGTACTGACGGTAATTTTACAAATTACGAGATAAACGAACATCTAAAGAGTTTAATTGTTACGCGTTTTACCGATACGGTAGGCGAAGCCAATTTACCTATTGAGTTGTATGCGGCAAACACTAGTGAGCTTTCAGAAACATGCCAAGTGGTTATGCAACCTGAGTTTAATAGAGTTGGTATTGAATTAGAGAAATTCTACATCGAAAATGTGTCGATGCCAGAAGAATTGAAGAAGGAGATTTTTGAATATAGTCGATTAGATAAGTTAGACATGACCAAGCTAGCGCAATTTAAAGCTGCAAAAGCTATGGAGTTAGCTGCTAAAAATGAAGGGGGTACAGCTGGTGCAGGTATGGGTATGGGTATGGGCTTTGTCTTAGCACAACAAATGGGAGGTATGATGGGGCAGCCAGGTACTCAACCGTTCGGTGGCCAAGCAACACAGTCCCAGGCTCCACCGCCGATGCCTGTTCAAGTAAGCTATTTTTATGCAGTTAACGGCCAACAATCTGGGCCAGTTTCATTTGAGAAATTGAAAGAATTGTTCGCTAGTAGAACAATTAATAGAGATTCTTTAATTTGGAAACAAGGAATGGCCAGTTGGTCGGAATTAAAGGAAATAGAAGAATTAAAATCTTTTTTAGGCGGAAATACACCACCACCATTACCAACAACATAAACTAGAGCTAAAAGTAGATAAACAAGCCCTTTTTTTAAGGGATACACGCTATGGATGATATTCAAAAATCGGAATATAAAAAAGCATGTGCTAATTGCGGTGCCGAGTTAAAGTTTAAACCGGGATCACATCAGCTTACATGTGATTATTGCGGATATGAAGAATTCATTGAACAATCTAAAAGTAGTTTTGAGGAACTGGAGCTAGAGCATTATTTAAAAATTGTTGGGGAAAATGCCTATACGGAAACTATTGAACTGTTACATTGTAAAAATTGTGGTGCCAATCAACATGTAGAAGAAAATTACAAATCGCTTAATTGTGTCTATTGTAGCGAACCATTAATTCGAGAAGATATTGAAAAAGAAGGATGGATTTTGCCTGGAGCATTAGTGCCTTTTCAACTTGACTCAAGAAAAGCTCAGTCCATTTTCAAAGATTGGGTTAGCAAAATATGGTTTGCACCTGACAATCTTAAAAAGGCTGCCCTTGACACAGAGGGACTGCATGGACTTTATTTGCCATACTGGACCTTTGACTCTAACCTAAGGGCATCATATCAAGGGCAACGTGGCGATTATTATTATGAAACACAAACATATAATAGTGATAAGGGTAAACGAACAAGACAGGTTAGAAAGACAAAATGGACCTATGCTTCTGGAGATATTGAAGGTTTTGTGGATGATATTCTTATAAACGCTTCAGAAAGAAAACGAAAAGAAATTCCGGCTAAAGTCGCATTCTGGAATCTTAAAGATTTGGTTGTTTTTAATTCAAAATATCTTTCTGGTTTTGTGACAGAAAAATACTCGGTTTCATTGAAAGAAGGGCATCATAAATCTTTTCAAGAGGCTAAAGATATTGCCTATAATTGGATTCGGAGAGATATAGGAGGCGATACCCAAAGAATAGCGAATGCTGATATTAAATTATCAGATGAAAAATTCAAACATATCTTGCTTCCAATTTACCTCAGTTCTTATAGATATGATGGTAAGGAATTTAACTTCTATATAAATGGACAAACAGGTGTTTTAAGTGGAAATAGGCCATATTCTTTTTGGAAAATCTTCTTTTTAGTGCTTTTTATTCTTGTGGTCATAGCAGTAATTGCGATTTTTGCTAAATGAGTTTAAAAAGAACGCTGGTCGTAGGTGATATACATTCCGGATTAAAGGCTTTAAAGCAAGTAATTCAAAAAGCAAGTGTAACAGAAAATGATACGCTGGTTTTTTTAGGAGATTATATTGATGGATGGAGTGAGGCCGTTGAAACCATAAATTATCTAATACAACTTAAGGAAAAGTATAATTGCTTATTTCTAAGAGGAAACCACGATGAACTTTGTTATGAATGGTTAATGGGTGCAGGCGATAACCCAACCTGGTTTATGCATGGTGGTGAAGCAACTGTAAACTCTTACGCTAACATCTCTGAAGAAGCTAAAAGTATACATATAAAGTTTTATGAAAACTTAGAAAATTATTATCTAGATTCAGAAAATAGATTGTTTTTACACGCTGGTTTTACTAACTTAAAAGGAATAGAATTCGAATATTTCAAGAAGACCTTTTATTGGGATCGTACTTTGTGGGAGTTGGCTCTTTCATTAAATAAAGAATTAGACAAAGAACATATACATTACCCTAAAAGGCTTAAAAATTACTCAGAGATTTATATTGGGCATACGCCAGTAACACGAATAGGAAAGACTACTCCTCAAAATGCAGCAAATGTTTGGAATATTGATACTGGGGCAGCCTTTAAGGGTCCATTAACGGTATTTGATATAAACACTAAAAAATATTGGCAAAGCGAGCCTGTTTATACGTTTTATCCCAATGAAAAGGGCAGAAACTGAGAAAACTATTAACTTTACATAAAAGGAGTTGTTTTATTAACGAACTTTGATAAAAATCATATTATGCCGATTAAGAATATAAGATTAGAAGTGATGCAGGCATTAGAGCCACAGGTGGAGGGATTTATGGAATCTTTCCTTATAAAGCCTGAAGATATCTGGCAGCCAACAGACTTTTTGCCTAATTCTGAAAAAGATACTTTTTTGCAGGAAGTAAAAGAACTACGAGAAGAATCTAAAGATTTAGGATACGATTTCTGGGTTACCATGGTCGCAGATACAA
>CAXBIJ010000290.1:0-4703 GCA_963975675.1 uncultured Maribacter sp.
CAATATGCCGAATAGAGTTTATTTGGCATACATAATCTTTGGTAATAGAAGTATCCTTTTTGATAGGACTTGTAACTAGAAATTTGGAATGTTCTTCCTTTTTCTCTTTTTTTGATTCACAGCTTGTATACAAAAACAAGGCACACACTGAGGCGAACAGGAGAGTTCTCTTGGTCATAATTTTTAATTTAAAATAAATTGGTACTATAAGTTTATAGAAATGCGAAAACGCAAAGATTTTGGGTATTAGAAATGTTTTTCTAACGAACCCGAATGAAGTGATTTAGGGTAAAATTAGTTACCCAAATAAGTTATAATCGAAATACTTGAAATAAGACAAAACGCTTATTTATATAAAAGAAGTGGTGTACTAGTGTTCCAAATTTATTTCTACCTTCAAAATAAATAAATAGAAATAGTAGGGATAATAGATAAAATGATGCTGAGGCGTAGGTAATTTCTCCTCCTTTTTTTAAAAAAGAAGGTTCGCTTTCTTCTTCTTCGATTTTAGCAGCTTCTACTTCTAAAACCTTGTTGGTATGGTCAACAGTACCAGATATGGTTGCCTTGTGCTGACTGTTTTGTGAACTTGTAACTAAAGAGGGATGTTGATCGGCACTCTGTAATGAAATATCCCCTGAATTGACATTAGCAAATAGAGGGCTGCATACACCAGATAGAAGTATACATATAGAAAGAATAATCTTTAAAAAAGTATTTTTCATTTAAGGGGGCAAAATTATTCTAGTGAATTGGTCTGCACAAATAAAAGCAGTTAATTTTTGTTAACATTTATGATTTTTAGATAAAAGTGATCAATTGAGGGTTGAATACTCAGAAATCGAACTTTAATTGCACCAATATTGATTTATTATCAATCTTTTTAATAACCTTACTATCAGTATTTAAGTTGGAAAGCGAAATACCCAATAGGCGAACTGAGTTTTGTAACTCTTCTTGATACAATAATTCTTTTGCAGTTTCTAATATTAGCGTTTTATCAGCAATAAAGTATGGTATTGTTTTGCTTCTTGTGTTTAAGGTAAAATCACTATATTTTATTTTAAGGGTAATTGTTTTACCAGCAATAGTAGCTTTTTTAAGTCTTCGTTCAAGCTCTTCAGCAATGCGCTCTAAACGCTCTAGCATGAATATTTCACTACTGAGGTTTTCATTGAACGTTCGTTCTGCGCCTACAGATTTTGGAATACGATGAGGTTTAACTTCACTCGTGTGAATTCCTCTAACCACATTATAATAGTAGCTACCACTCTTTCCAAATTTTTCTTCTAAAAATTCAATGGGTTTTGTTTTTAGGTCATTACCCGTAAAAATGCCCAATTGATACATTTTTTCGGCAGTAACTTTACCTACACCATAAAATTTACGGATGTCTAAAGATTCTAAAAATGAAATTACTTCTTCAGGATTTACTGTTTTTTGTCCGTTGGGTTTATTTATATCACTAGCCACTTTAGCAATGAATTTATTGATAGATATTCCTGCAGAAGCATTTAAGCCTGTTTCTTCTAGTATGCGTTGTCGTATTTCAGTAGCTAATAAGGTAGCCGACGGGTTTCCTTTTTTATTTATCGTAACATCTAGGTAAGCTTCATCAAGAGATAATGGTTCGACCAAATCGGTATACTCGAAAAAGATTGACCTAATTTTTTTAGATATTTCTTTATAACGCTCAAATCTTGGTTTTACAAATGTAATATGTGGACAATTTTTTTTAGCAATATAACCGCTCATGGCACTTCGCACTCCGAATTTACGAGCCTCATAGTTTGCAGCAGAAACAACCCCCCTCTTTTCGCTACCGCCAACAGCCAATGGTTTTCCTTTTAAATCAGGATTATCCAATTCTTCGACCGATGCATAAAATGCATCCATGTCGACGTGGATAATTTTTCGTAAGGGTATTTCATTGGGCATAAGCAAATTTAAGACTTATCTTAGTTTAAGGATAGCAGATGTATCTAATCATATGATAGAAATTGAGCGTAAATTTTTAGTAAAATCAGATTCGTATAAATCTTTGGCAAAGTCTAAAACACGAATAGTTCAAGGGTTTTTAAATACCGATGCCAACAGAACGGTTAGAGTAAGAATAAAAGGCGATGTAGGATTCATTACCGTAAAAGGCAAATCTAATGAGGCGGGCACTTCTAGATTTGAATGGGAAAAGGAGATTTCGGTGGAGGATGCAGATGCATTATTGAAGTTATGCGAAAAAGGAATTTTAGAAAAATGTAGATATGAGATTACGTCAGCCAATCATTTGTATGAAGTTGATGAATTTTATGGTGATAATGAAGGATTAACTATTGCTGAAATCGAATTAAATACTGAAGATGAAACATTTCAAAAACCTAATTGGTTGGGAAAGGAAGTTACAGGTGAGGTCAAATACTACAATTCTCAATTAAGTTTGAATCCATTTAAAACATGGTAATATTTATACGTCATACGTATGCTTAACTATTAGATTTCATTAATCCCTTTTAATAAAAATGGGTAAGACTTAAGTTTTTTATTCCTTTAGTCTCACCCATTGTAAATTCAGTTTTACTGCAAGTAACGTTTACATAAATCTATTGCCAACCGCCTCCAAGAGAACGGTAAAGTTCTACTGTAGCAGACAACTGTGTAAATTTGTTGTTAATCAAGTTAAGTTCTGCGTTTAAAGAATTTTCTCTAGCGGTTAACAGATCTAAGTACGTTAGGTATCCACTATTCAATAATTCTTCAGAATTACGTTCAGCTCTTTTTAAGGCTGCCACTTGTTTGGCTACAAAAACTTCTTTTTCAACAGAATTATTGTAATCAAATAAAGCTTCAGATACTTCTTTTCCAGCGGTGAGTAGCGCTTTTTTAAAGCTCAATAAAGATTGCTCTTGTTGTGTTTTGGCCACTTCATAAGCAGTTCTAATTTTTCTACCGTTAAAAATAGGCTGTGTTAGACCACCTACAAGATTGGCAAAAATAGAGCTCGAGTCAAACCAATTATCAAGCTCCAAACTTTGGAGTCCGCCTTGGGCCGAAAGTTTAATAGAAGGATAAAAGTTACTTCTAGCAACATTGGTCAACTCAAAACTATTGACTAAACTATATTCTGCTTGCATGATATCTGGTCTATTACGAAGTAAAAGCGCCGGCACACCAAGTTTCATTTCATTTGCCAATGACTGCTCGTCTAATGCACTACGTGTGTACAACTGCGGTTGCTCACCCAATAAAATGCTAAAGGTGTTTTCTGTCTGATATAAAGAGTTTTTAAGATCTAATAATTGACCTTGAGCGCTATAAAGTTGTGCGGCAGTTTGATCTATACCAACCTGGTTGGCTTGCCCGGCTTCTTTAAGAGCTGTAATGGTCTCTACACTTTTAGAACGATTTTTTATAGTTTCCTCAGTAACCAAAATCTGCTGATCTAAAGCTAATATTTGGTAATAGGTAATGGCAATTTGTGCCACAAGACTAGTTTTTACAGCTTTATGCGCCGCTATAGTTTTTAAGTAACTTGCATCACTTGCCCGTTTAGTACTTCTAATTTTACCCCAAATATCAGCTTCCCAAGAAACAGTACCTGAAGTTTCATATTGGTTAAAAGGACGTGTGAAGAAACTTCCGAATTGTCCATTTTCACTAGTTCTTGCTGTTCTAGTTGCGGTAGCCGCACCATTTACGACAGGTAAATATCCTGCCTTACCCTGTTTAACATATGCCTCAGCAGCTGCAATACTTTTTAACGCAATACGAATATCTAAGTTATTGTCAAGTCCTCTTTGTATATATGTTTTTAAATATGAATCAGTAAAAAGGTCTTTGTAAGAAACGGATGCGAATGAAACACTGTCTTGTGGTAGGTTATCTGTTCTGTATAAATTTTCAAATTCTATCACTGGTCTCTCGTATGTCTTTGCTGTAAAACAAGACGACAGTAAAAGGGGAAGTACAGCTACCAGTAAAAGTTTATTAGTTATGAATTTATTCATGATTTCTCTAATTCTTTGATTCTTCAATAGTTTCTTGTGGTGCTCCAGTAATACGCTCTTGTAGGGTTTGAAAAATGACATATAAGGCTGGTATGACAAATACACCAAATATGGTACCTATTAACATACCACCAACGGCACTCATACCAATAGACCTATTACCAACCGCACCTATACCTGTTGATAATGCCAATGGCATTAAACCAAAAATAAAGGCAAATGAAGTCATTAAAATAGGCCTTAGTCGTGCCTTTGCACCATCTAAAGCCGATTCTAGTATAGACATACCGTGCTTTCTACGTTGAAGGGCAAATTCCACAATTAGAATTGCATTCTTAGATAGTAAACCAATTAACATGATTAATGCAATTTGAAAATATATGTTGTTTTCAAGACCTGCTAAGTTTATAAACCCGATGGCACCAGCAATACCCACAGGTAATGAAAGGAGTATAGCAAATGGTAAAATGTACGATTCGTACTGAGCACTTAATAAGAAGTAAACAAACACCAAACTCAGCATAAAAATGATAATGGTTTGGCTACCAGCATTGTTTTCTTCTTTAGTAAGTCCTGAATATTCGTAGGTGTAATTGGTAGGTAAAACCTGAGTGGTAACCTCTTCAATTGCTTTAATAGCATCACCAGTAGAATAACCAGGGTTCATGGAACCGTTAATTTTTACAGAACTTAAAAGATTAA
>CAXBIJ010000291.1:0-4698 GCA_963975675.1 uncultured Maribacter sp.
TGCTGAAGTATTGGGCGGAGAAATTAATAGTGGCGGTCAATTAGGAGAAGGTTCAATGACAGCACCAAACAGTATGGCGGTACAGCGTTGTATTCGTAATGCCATTAACAATTCGGGAATAGAAGCATCTGAAGTAGATGTAATCAACGGTCATTTAACGGCTACGGCCAAAGATGCCTTAGAAATTGAAAATTGGAGCTTGGCTTTGAACAGGTCAGGAAAAGAATTTCCATATATCAATTCCTTTAAAGGGTCTGTTGGCCACTGTTTAGCAGCAGCAGGTAGTATAGAGAGTGTAGCGACAATTTTACAATTTCAACAAAAGGTGGTGTTTAAGAATGTGAATTGTAATGATATACATACTGATATAAAATCAATAATCTCAGAAGAATGTATTCCGAGAGAGACCATAAACTATACTCCCAGAATAATTGCGAAAGCAAGTTTTGGCTTTGGTGATGTAAATGCTTGTGTTATTTTTAAAGCATATTCCGAATGAATTCTATGGAAACACCATTAAAAAATAGTAAAACATACCATTTTGTTTAAAAATATTATTAGATGCTAGAAGAAGAAAAATATCAAAAATTAAAGGATATTATAAAAATATACCTTCCTGAGGATGTGAATGTTACAGACATTCAATTAAATAGTCATTTCATGAATGATTTAAATATCAATTCTGCGAACTTAGTAGATATTGTTCTAGATGTAGAGGATGCATTTGATATTCGATTAGAAAATGATGACATGGACCAAATGCAAACGGTAAATGATGCTATGGCAATTATTGATACTAAACTTAAAAAGAAATAAGGGCTTCGCTATTCTTTTTCTTTAATAAACATTGAAGTTAACACCCCAGATGCTAAGGCTACAGAAATTACCGTTAGGGAAATCCATTCAGGTAATTCTACATAATGGGAGAAAAGCATTTTTAATCCAACAAAAGCAAGTATCACAACAAGACTATAGTTGATGTATCTAAATTTTGCCAGCATTCGCGAGATTAAGAAATACATGGATCGTAGACCTAAAATGGCCAAAATATTAGAGGTAAATACGATAAAGGGATCTGCTGTTATTGATAGAATAGCTGGTATGCTATCTAAAGCAAATAGAATATCGGTTATTTCAATAACTATTAGTGCAACAAAAAGCGGGGTAGCGGCATTAACGCCTAGTCGTTTCACAAAAAAAGCATGACCTTGTATAGTAGCCGTTATAGGATATATCTTTTTAATTTGTTTAAATACAAACGAGTTTTTAGGATCAAAATCATTTTCGTCTCCCTTCAACATCTTAAATGCGGTATACAATAAAAAGATACCGAAAATATATATAATCCATTCAAACTTAGTAATCAATGCAACCCCGAAGAAAATCATTAAAGCTCTAAAAACAATGGCTCCTAAAATTCCCCAGAATAATACCCTATGCTGATATAAAGGAGGAATCTTGAATGCTCCGAATATTACTGCGATGACAAAAACATTGTCAACACTTAAAGAAAGTTCTATTAAATACCCAGTAATGTATTTTATAACTGCGGTGTTAGGTGTTAGACCAGTTGGGTTATCAATCAATCCAGCATTAAACAACCAATAGATAACGCCACTAAAGCTAAAAGCGACAGTAACCCAAATTGCGGTCCAAATACCAGCCTCTTTAGATTTTATAACATGGTCGTTTTTATGAAAGACGCCAAGGTCTAAAGCAAGAAAAATAAGAACAAAGACAATAAAAACAATCCAGACAATCATATCATTTTTTCGAAGTTGCAAAGATATTAAATTTTGACATTTAGAATTTTATTTTGTCAAAATGTTTACTACTTGATCATACAAATATTAACCTTCTAATTATTTAGCAAATTTCACCTATAGTTTTATATTAAAATACTTCTTCTGCCTTAAATAGTAATCCTATCAATTTATATTCAAGAAAAAATATTTAGCATCTGATAGCTAAAATTATTTATCTAATAGCATTTATAAAATCCAATTAGAAACTAGTATTATGGAAATGCCATATGGAAAAATTGTAAATTAGTACAAAGGTTAAACGGTTAAGTTTTATCGCTAAATAACCACTAGGGATTGTATTTGTTGCAGTTCAAAAATATAGTATTACATTTCTAGTAGAACAACTATTGACAATGAAAAAACTAACCTTATTAGGTGGTGTTTTCATATACCTACTTTTAGGTATGAACGCTACTTTTGCACAGGATGCTGATACGATTAACGCTAAAATTAAGAAGCGAACGCTTCTAAAGAAATTTGAGGCTGATTATGTGCTGTCTGTTTCTGAACGTATTGCGTTAAAGCAAAGCAGAATTGCATTTCAATATCGCACTAAAGAGATATTGGATACACTTGATATATCTGATAAAAAAAGAAAGCGCCTAATTCAAGAATTAAAGCGCAATCCGTTTTCTGAAAAAATTCAAAATGTTATCGCAAGTAAAACGAAATCCGACGATAATTTTGAAGACTAAATTTTATTAATATACAGTCTAATGAGACTGCATTTTTGCTTTTCTTTTTTCTAATTGTCTTTGTAAATCATCTACAGATGAAGCGATAGCTGCTTCAAAACTACCACAAGAAGATTGTGCAAAAAGCCTTGGTCCTGGTGCACTTAAACGTATATTGCATACCAAACCAGTATCAGGTGATGAAGTATTCTCTTTCTTGAAAAACACATCGGATCTAACAATAAAATCAAACTTATCCAATAATTTTTCTAATTTTTGGGCAGCCATAATTTCCAATCGGTTACTGGCTTTCACATCGTCGTATTCAAAATTAATATTCATAGGTTCAAAGTTTAGATTAAGATACTCATTTCAAATCTTCTTAACAACTAAAAAAGCTTAAATAAAAGGCTTATTTGAGTTGACAATTGCTAATTGTTTTGTTTCTAAATTGTTAACTAAATTATTGAAATTTTAAAGTTTAGTTAAACTATACTAAACATAGTTCATATTCAAACTTCTTACCTTAATTTGAGATAAGTTCCCCACATTTTCAATTTAAATCTTGACCTATGGAAAATGAAATGGATACACCTACATGTATAGGCAAATTGGAACGCTGTTATAATACGCTTCAATATTTTAGAACCTGTATAGATTCCTATTTATACGAACCTTCGACAATGGCTCTTTTTGAGACCAAAGTTTATTTAAAAGATAAAATAGGCAAACTGGCAGCTGCAAACGAAACGCTTTTAAACTATTTAAAGTTAACCAACGAGCTTTTGCCGGAGCAATACCAATCTGTTAACGTTCACATTAAGGAAACTGCAGAGCTAGAAAATGATGTTATGGAGTATACCCACATAGCTAGAAATTCTATTAATCTGTTTATTCAGTAGGTGAATTAGATGGTTAGTTAACCAATTATTTCGTTTAACTTCTCCTGCTTTTTATGCGATAAATAGTTTGGCATAGATTTAGTTGCTTATTAGGTAGTTAATACTACAAAACCCATGAAAACAGTTTTAGCCTCTTTATTGGTATTCAGTGTATTGTTTGGTTGTTCTTCCACTAAAAATAACATTAGTGATAATCATCCTATTCATTCATTGGTAGATTCAAAATCTTTTGAGTTTACTGCAGATTGGGCAAACCCAATGGTTACTCAAAGCATGAATGCGGTAGCTAATTCAGGGCTAATACCACCAGGTAGCAATGTAGCTCGTATTAATCTAGCAGGTAATCCTAATTTCATCAAAGTAATTGGCGATAGCGTCTCCGCTAATCTACCCTATTTTGGCGAACGTCAATTTGGAGGTGGCTATGGTTCAGCAACGGGAATTAAGTTTTACGGAATTCCTGAAGGTTATGAACAAACTTTTGATACTGATAAAGGTAAATATCATATCAGTTTTACTATGAAAGATAAGTCCGACAATTATTTGGTAACCATGGCTATTTATCCAAATAAATCTACAACAGTATCTGTAAATCTTAGTAATCGAAATTCTATTCGTTATGAAGGTGTAATTAAAACGATTGAAAAATAGTGCCAAACAGTTAACCACTATCTTTCTTTAGCTAGTAGCTATCTGTATTGGTTACAAAAGCAATTCGTTTACTATCTGGTGACCAACTCGGTACATTTATAGTTCCTTGGCCGCCATAAATATGAGCGAGTACTTTGGGTTCTCCTCCTTTAAAAGGCATAATACGTAACATACAATGCTTATAGAATGGATGCTCACTCGGATTTATATCTTTTGGAAAAGAAATAAAAACTATCCATTTTTGATCCGGACTCACATGTGGGAACCAATCGTTGTAATCGTCGAAGGTGAGTTGTTCTTGTTTTTTACCATTTGCTTTCATTCGATAGAGTTGCATGGTGCCTGACCTTACTGAATTAAAGTAAATAAACTTACCGTTCTCACTATATTCAGGTCCGTCGTCTAAAGTCGGTAAATCTGTTAGCTGTTCCTCTTTTCCTGATTTAACATTGACCGAGAATATATTATAAACTCCATTTCTGTTCCCCGTAAATAGCATCTCTTTACTGTTCGGCGACCATCCATGAAAATAAGATGCACCAACCCCTGGTTTTGTTACCATTTTGGGTAGCGAATCACCCTCTGTAGGTAAGTAATATAAAGCAGAGGTACCATTATCTTTTTGATTGTGATTACTGATGCCTAAAAGTTTACCGTCAAAAGTAA
>CAXBIJ010000292.1:0-4654 GCA_963975675.1 uncultured Maribacter sp.
ATCATGGAAAATGATGAGGTTTTAAGGAATTTGAATTATAATGTAAAACCTTACTTAATTTATAGATTGTCAATATAATTATAATTGTATTCCTGAATTGACTTTCAAAATAATGGCTGTAAAATTTGCCGTTCAAGGTAAATCTAAATGAATTAGAACCATGCTATAATTATACATTGACCATCGCAGTTTATCTATTCCTTAATTATATGAAGTCTACTCCTTAGCCGCATTGTAGAGAACAATTAAGAAATGTATTTGCTATGTAGATCATTAGTTTTCAATTAAAGTAAACATAGGATTATCACTTAAATCTTAGTTTCTGACCTATATCATTGAATGCTTTTATATTGGTTGGTAGTTTTAATAAATACACCCCACAATAATGGAAGAGGAACATTTAAGAACAAATCAGAAGAGCAAGAAAATAAAAGAACTTCATTGGAAAACACAGCAATGGAAAACTCACTTTCAAAGCATTGAAGATGAACTAATTTTAGCCGAACGCCTCTTAGATAGCCAAATTTTTCGACCTAAAACACGAAATCTTTTTGAGCGTATACAAGAATACAAAATACGTATCGAGAAAATTAAAAACACAAAAGAAAAACTCCGTAGTGATATTTCTATTCAAGAAAATAATTTAGGTAGTATGTTAGACTGTACCGATAATGAATGCGAATTAAGTTTTTACCGATACCATGACAAATTACAGACCAAAGTAGATTCTTATTTTGAAAATTTTCAAAAGTTAAAATTAGAAATTTTAAACTATACTGGCGAAATTATTAAACAAACATAATCTAGAAATAATAACATTTTCCATTAATTGTCAATAGAAACTGACCGATGTCATTTTCAATTTACAGCCTTTACTATAAATTAGAATCAGTAATTATAAACATTTTAAAAATCTAAGAAAATGAAATATACCTATATAGATTCGTATAGTGCCGAAGATATGCATGAGCATTCTAAAAATTGGTTTTCAGAACTTTCTTTTATTAAAGATGAGCAACGTTTTCTAATTAACTTAATTCATTCTTTTGCGATTAAACCTATAGACAAAAAGGAATTTTCGAAAACAGAAGATTTCAGAAAGGATATAGAAGAAAACCAAAAAAGTTTAAATGCTATCATAAAACAAGTTCAAAAACACATGAACCAACTTGAGATTATGATAGATGGTGTAAATCAGTTAGAAATGGAGCAAGCCTATAGGAAAACACACAAAAATCTTTTCCAAAAGGTGAACCAATTTCTTTTAGTCTATAGAACCATTAAAGAAAGAGGTTTTGCAAAATTATCTTCCATACTTAAATCAACAAAACAGAAAAAAGCTTTAGGCAACCCCGTTTACCAAGTTAGCACTCTCAAAAAAGAAAAAATAAATTCATGAGAATAGTTTCAACAATATCTCAAGAACATAATAAAGTTGGCGAAAAATTATATCAAAATTATTATTCGCAATGACTAGAAGAGGTTTAGAAAAGAACGATAATATGAAATTACTTGTTTATAGTGCAAAAGATTTTGAAATTCCATTTTTAAAAAGTGCCAACAAGGATCAATATGAGGTAACTTTTACCAAAATTGCATTGGACAGTGAAACGGCATTACAGGCTGTTGGTTATAATGCTATTTCCATTTTTTCAGGAGACGATGCCTCACCAATTGTATTAGAAAAACTTTGGGATATTGGCGTTCGTTATATCACCTTACGTTCTAGTGGTTATAACAACGTTAATATAAAAACTGCGAAACGTTTTGGGTTTCACGTTGCTAATGCATCAGACTATTCGCCCCATGCTATTGCCGAACATGCAACGGCACTGTTATTGGCGTTGAATCGAAAAATTGTTTTGGCAAATACCCGGGTACAAAATTACAATTTTATACAAGATGACTTGATGGGATTTAATTTGCATGGTAAAACTGTGGGTATTGTTGGCACCGGAAGAATCGGTAGTATTATGGCCAAGATTATGCATGGATTTGGATGTAAAATTTTGGCATTCGACCAAGCAACTGATTATGACCTTATTGAACTTTGTAATGTTACTTATACTCCACTGAACGAATTATGTAAAGAATCTGATATCATTAGTCTTCATATACCGATGAATTACGAGAACTATTATTTTATCAATAAGAAAAAACTGGCGATGATGAAGAAAAATGTAGTTTTAGTTAATACATCTAGAGGTGCACTGGTAGACACATACGCATTAATAGAAGCATTAGAAGCTAAAAATATTGCCGGGTATGCTACCGATGTTTACGAAAAAGAAAAAGGTATTTTCTTTAAGAATCATTTTAAAAATGGATTAAAAGATGAACGCTTAAAGAAATTAATATCATTCCCCAATGTTTTGCTAACACCACATCAAGCTTTTATAACTAAAGAAGCTTTGACAAATATAGCGGAGATAACTTTTGAAAATTTGGATAGTTGGTCTCAAGGCCAAATCAGTAAGAACGAATTGGGGATGGAATCACGAACTGAATATTCCTATTTTATATTCTTTATATTTATTGTAAGACATAAGTTATTGAACTTTTTTTTATGATGATTATCGATAACTAATCGACAACAGAAAAAATAAAATTAAGCAGAACCCTTTGTATTCAGGCATTTCTAATAAAAGGTTTGAATCCAGTCGAGGTCACACAAAAAACCCCATATTTTATGGGGTTTTTTTCATTTTTAATCCTAAATTTCTGAAAACTTACGCATTTTTTTAAAATGTGACTTCAACAAGAAATCGATATGGCCAATGAATTTAATAGTGATTACCCTTCCATTGACGATTTAAGAACGAAGGCAAAGCGCCGAATTCCAAAGTTCGCATTTGAATATTTAGATGGTGGTTGCAACGAAGATGTAAGCCTAAATAGAAATACATCTGAAATAAGAAAAATACAACTGCAGCCAAGATACCTAAGAAATTATGGAACAAGTTCCATTAAAACCAAGGTTATGGGCATGGAATTTGATGCTCCTTTTGGTGTTGCCCCAGTTGGCCTACAAGGTTTAATGTGGCCTAACACACCTGCTATTTTAGCCAAATCTGCTTATAAGCATAATATTCCCTTCATTCTTAGTACGGTAACTACCATGGATATTGAAAAAGCCAGTGAACTTACTGAAGGCAATGCATGGTTTCAATTGTACAATCCTGTAGATGATAATATTCGCGATAATATTATTGAACGTGCAGAATCAGCAGGTTGCCCTGTTCTCGTTTTGTTATGTGATGTTCCTACTTTTGGTTATCGACCAAGAGATTACAGAAACGGACTTGCGCTACCTCCAAAAATGTCCGTTTCAAACATATTACAAATTCTAAGTAAGCCAACTTGGGCATACAACACCCTTAAATATGGTCAGCCAAACTTTGAAACTCTAAAGCCCTATACACCTGAAGGTCTTGACTTAAAACAATTAGGAGCCTTTATGGATAAAACATTTTCAGGTAGGTTAAACGAGGAAAAAATAAAACCTATTCGAGAGAAATGGAAGGGAAAATTGGTTTTAAAAGGAGTCGCCTCTGAACAAGACACTCAAGATGCTATACGGCTGGGTTTTGACGGTATCATTGTTTCCAATCATGGTGGAAGACAGTTAGATGCGGCACAATCTACCATAAATTCATTACAGGAACTTACCGCTAAATATAGCGACCAAATAGAAATAATGATGGATAGCGGCCTGCGCTCTGGTCCAGATATTGCACGCGCTATGGCAAGTGGTGCTAAATTCACTTTTATGGGACGATCATTCGTCTATGGCACAGGTGCCTTAGGGGATAAAGGAGGCGACCATACGATTAGCATGCTAAAAACACAATTTAAACAGGTAATGGACCAACTATGTTGTGAACGTGTTGAAGATTTACCAAATCATCTAATTTCTAAATAACTATATTCTGTAGGTTTTGATGATTAATTTAAAAATGTTACGATTTGAGTTTAGAAAACACATGGAGATGGTACGGGCCAAATGACCCGGTTTCATTACAAGATATAAGACAAGCAGGTGCCACGGGTGTCGTTAGTGCTTTACACCATATTCCTAATGGAATGGTTTGGTCAATAGAAGAAATTACGGAACGCAAAAAAACTATCGAAGCAGCGGGTCTTACTTGGTCTGTCGTCGAAAGCGTTCCAATTCATGAGCAGATTAAAACACAGAAAGGAGATTATACCATCTATTATGAAAACTACAAACAGACGCTATCCAATTTAGGAAAATGTGGTATCGACACGGTTTGTTATAACTTCATGCCTGTTCTTGATTGGACAAGAACGAACTTAGATTACGAAGTAGAAGATGGCTCTACTGCACTTCGGTTTGAAGCTGCAGCTTTTGCGGCATTCGAAATATTTTTATTGAAGAGACCAGGGTCTGAAAATTACTATACAACAAAGCAAAAATCTGATGCAAAAGAATTTTTAAGCAATCTGGACGAAGATGGCCGAAAAAAATTGATAAGTAATATAATTGCAGGGTTACCGGGTGCAGAGGAAGGTTATTCATTAGAAGAATTCAATACTATTCTCGCCACCTATGACGCTATTGGGCCAAAAGAACTAAAGGCACATTTATTCGAATTTTTATCAGAAATAATTCCTGTTGCAGAAAAAGCGGGCG
>CAXBIJ010000293.1:0-4651 GCA_963975675.1 uncultured Maribacter sp.
TCCCCCTTTATTTTCATCATTTTTATGTTTGCTTGCCATTTGTTTATGCCCCACGGGTCACACGGACACGGTGGCCATAACAATTCACAACATAAACAAACTGAATCCCAAAATAGAAAAGAAAACTCTTTGGATGAACCCAAAGATGAATACAAAGGTCATAAACATCACTAAAAGCTAAATTATGAAACAAAAGTATCAAATAAACGGAATCAGTTGTGGTGGATGTGTTGCAAGGGTAAAGAAAACCTTGGAATCGCATCCCAACATCGAGAAGACTGAAATTTTCTTGGCACCAAAAGGTGCTACTACTATCACTATGAAAGAAGCTATTTCAGTTGCCGAACTACAAAAGCAACTCGATGCGCTCAATGGCTATACAATCACAGAAACAAATTAATAACCACTAAAAAAAAACAAATATTATGCATTTTTACGACGGACATTTTGGAGGCATGCACCTAATATGGTGGATTATATGGGTCATTTTAATTACTTGGATTTTCTTTATCCCAGCCGATATACCATATCAAAAAAGAAAAAAAGAAAGCCCATTAGACATTCTTAAAAAACGCTTTGCTAAAGGCGATATCACAAGAGAAGATTATGAGGAAGCAAAAAAGATTCTAAAATCTGAATAAGTAGCGTCAGTTCAAATTATGTCTTATAGATACATCTAAATGAAAAAAATAAACAACAAGTTATCAGGTGTTGTATTGGTCGCAATACTACTATCCGCCTGCTCACAAAAAGAGGGCGATTTTGTAAATGAGATGCTCAAGAATCCCGCACAACGAGAGCAGGTCTTGTCACTAATGGTGGAAAACCACGACTTGGGCAAAAACTACATTGCCAAGATGATGGAAAACGACCACGCAAAAGGTATGATGGTGGATGAGCTTATAAAAGCGGCAGCCAATGATACAATACTTTCAGGTAAACTTAGCGATATGATTACCCAATATCCCGAACTTATGATGCTGACGACACGCCATTTTATGCCTGTCATTGCTTCGGATAGTCTCTTGAGCTATACGTTTTGCGACCATACTCTTGAGAATAAGGATTTAGCAAAAGCTATGCACAATAAAATGGAGTACAGAAAAAGTCTGGAACGGAATCATTGATTCAAACTTTGGACTTAACACGAAGTTTCACACTCACTCACGAATGAATTATATCAACTATTAATCTAAAAACAAAAATCATGAATAGAATCAATGTAAAAAAAATCGGCTTTGCAATGGGTTTTACGGGAGCCTTGGTCTATGCAGGCTGTATGATTGTAATGGCTACAGCAGGTCAAGATGGAACAATTATCTTTTTTAACAGCCTCTTGCACGGTCTCGATGTTACTAGTATAATTAGAATGAACGTACCTCTATTTGAAGTGTTAATGGGAATAGTACAAACATTTATTCTATGGTGGTTAATAGGTGCTTGTATTGGTGCTTTTTATAATGCTCAATTCAAAGTTAAAAAATAGAAGAATTTTTTAGGATTTATTCAATAGTTCTAGTCCATATGGGTGCTAATTATTCCTGTATTTTGGGAAATTATCTCTTTATCTAAAGTAAGGTATAGGAAGAAAATTATAAAAATGAACAGTATTACAATTTCACGGGTAAAGACAACTATTATATAAAATCAAGTTCCATTTGAATACTTGAAAAAATGAAAAATAATCAAACATTGAACACTACCATGAAAGCTAGTTGCAAAATAACAGATGAAATCTGTATAGCAGATTCCAAATTTCCACGTGTGGTTATCATTGGCGGTGGATTTGCAGGACTGGCCTTGTTAGAAAAACTGAAGCACAAAGAACTTCAGGTGATTTTATTCGATAAAAACAATTTTCATCAGTTTCAACCTTTACTCTATCAAGTAGCTACAAGCGCCTTGGAGCCAGATAGTATTGTGTTTCCTTTCAGAAAACAAATTAATGGGTATAAAAATGTAGTGTTCCGTTTAGCCGAAGTAGAGGAAATTCAACCGTCTTCAAATACAGTGATAACGAACAAAGGAAGCATTCATTATGACTACCTCGTATTAGCAACAGGCACGACCACCAATTTCTTCGGAATGGATAATGTAGAAGCGAATAGTCTTGGAATGAAAGATATTCGAGATTCCCTAAACATCCGTCATATGATGCTTCAAAATTTGGAAGAAGCAGCCATTACCTGTGACGACAACGAACGTGATGCGCTGACCAATTTTGTTATCGTGGGTGGAGGTCCCGCTGGTGTAGAAATGGCAGGAGCTTTGGCTGAATTCTGTAAATACATCCTTCCAAAGGATTATCCAGAATACCCTTCTTCTATAATGAACATTTATTTAGTAGAAGCGAATGATAAGCTATTAAGCACAATGTCTGACAATGCATCCACGAAAACACTAAAATATTTGAAGGACTTGGATGTAAAGGTACTATTCAATGAATCGGTAAGCGATTATGACGGCTCAATAGTCACAACCAAAAGTGGAAAAACCATTTTAGCTAAAAATCTAATCTGGACGGCAGGTGTTAAAGGACAGTTCCCAAAAGGCATTGATGAAAAACACGTGGTTAGAGGTAATCGTCTTAAAACCAATTCTTATTTAAAAGTAGAAGGCTACGAAAATATTTTTGCCATAGGTGATATCGCTGCACTTATTTCCAATGATACACCAAAAGGGCATCCACAAGTAGCACAAGCAGCTATTCAGCAAGGGAAATATCTTGGTAATTCGATATTGAATATCATAAATAACAAACCCATAAAGCCATTCGGATATAAAGATAAAGGCTCATTAGCAACAGTAGGCAAACGCAAAGCAGTGGCAGATTTGGGCAAATTCAAATTTGCAGGCTATTTCGCTTGGTTGGTATGGTCTATCGTTCACTTGATGTCCATAAGCGGGTTTAGAAATAGATTGATGGTTGGTTTTAATTGGGCGGTAAGCTATTTCACTTATGAAAAAAGTAATCGTGTCATAATTAGAAATTTTAAACCAAAAACCAAAAGTCTATCAAACGAAGAAATATCATAACAATGGAAAACACTACAAAAGAAAACAATAAGCTATCCTTAATAGGTTCCATATCTCTTGGTACTGGTGTAATGATTGGTGCTGGAATATTTGTGCTTATGGGACAAATAGCGGAGTTGGTGGGAGATCTATTCCCAATTGCATTTATTGCTGGTGCTATTGTAGTAGGTTTCAGTTCATATTCTTATGTAAAGTTCTCAAATGCCTTTCCATCTTCTGGAGGTGTGGTCAAATTTTTTAATAAAGCCTACGGACCGGGAACTACAACTGGTGTTTTTTCTCTGTTAATGTATGTTTCAATGGTCGTTTCAGAAAGTTTAGTGGCAGGTACTTTTGGGGCTTACACGCTTCGGTTGTTCCCAGAAACTTACGCTGGTTACGCATCTATTCTTGGGATTTTACTTTTGGTAACTGCCTATATATTAAATATTTTAGGCAATAAAGTTATTGGAGCAACGGCTACTTTTACAGCAATTATTAAGGTTGCAGGTATTGCATTGCTAGCCATTGCGGGTCTAGTAATTTCTGGGATTGCAGATATTACAGGAAATTATATTCCCAATAATTCCGAAACTATGCCACAAGGTCTTGCCTTTGTAGCCGCATTAGCATTATCAATCCTTGCCTATAAAGGATTCACAACAATTACAAATCAAGGTGGAGATATTACAAATCCTCATAAAAACCTTGGTAGATCTATTGTGTACTCAATCCTTATCTGCACTGTTATATATGTAGCATTGGCACTTTCTGTTGCAGGAGGTTTAAGCATCCCTGAAATAATCAAAGCAAAAGATTATGCCTTGGCAGCAGCGGCAGAACCTGTTTTTGGAGAATGGGGTTTATGGATTACCATAGCCATAGCAATTGTAGCGACATTTTCAGGCGTGTTAGCTAGTATGTTTTCCGCATCCCGCTTATTAGGGATGTTAAGTAATATGAAACAAGTGCCATCTTTAAAGAAACTAGGAAATTTTAAAAATCCGGCACTCATATTTACGGCTTCTCTTGCTATTTTATTGACTGTTCTGTTCGATTTAACAAGGATAGCTTCCATAGGAGCTATTTTTTACCTCATTATGGATATTGCTATCCATTGGGGGCTTTTCCGCCACCTAAAAAAGGACGTAAAATTTCAACCTATCATTCCGTTAATAGCTATAGTAATGGATATTGCTGTACTCGTTGCCTTTCTATATTTAAAATATCTGAACGATCCATTAGTACTCATCGTTGCAGCAATTGGTATTATTTTAATACTCGTTGCAGAACGTTTTTTTATGAAGTCACACACAGATGATGACGGTAATATGGAGATGGGAATGGAAAATTTAAGTAACAAAAAACAATAAAACATAATTAATAAAAACAATTTATATGAAAAATATAGCAGTTATAGGATACGGGGTCATTGGAAAAAGAGTAGCCGACGCCATTAATTTACAAGATGATATGAACCTTATTGGGGTTTGCGATGTCATTAGTGATTGGCGTATTCAGAACGCCGTGAGAAAAGAATATAATATTTATGCGGCAACCGCCGAAGCCGAAAAAGAAATGAAGACTAATGGCATTTCGGTAAAAGGTAACCTGCAAGGCTTGTTAGATAAAGCAG
>CAXBIJ010000294.1:0-4649 GCA_963975675.1 uncultured Maribacter sp.
CTCAGCTGTATATGGAAAGAAGGTTTCGAATGATCTTAAAAACTTACGTTTAGATCTCATCATAAATTTGGATGTTCAAACCATCGATAGTCTACTTTTTACCGTTTCTAAACATGGTGTGTGGGAAATGTTATTTCAAGATTTCGGTTTAAAAAAAACCGCACCTGTTGGTTTCTTCGAAGTCCTAAAGAAAAAGCCCGTAATAGCTGCCTCCTTATGTAGAATAGCTCCGAATTCTGAAGAAAACGAAGTGCTTAATACTGCATATTTCAATCGACATTGGTCAATGACAGAAACTGCTACCATTGTTGCTGAGGGTAGTGTTTCATTGTTTTTTAAAAATTTAGAAAAATTAAAGAAAGGTGCATTAGAAGTGCACTCTAATTTTAGTCATGAGAAGATTGCGAATGAAAATTTATCTTTTCAAAATGTCTTGGGCTATCTATTCTTGTTTTATTCCGAATTTCTTACTAAGCTATTCGAAAAAGTAATGGCCAAAGTGTTTCAACGACGCTACGAGTGCTGGACAATTTTTACAGGGTCGAAAGGGTTTTTTGACCGAATAACTTCTTCACCGGTACAATTAATTATGCCTAAAGATGAATTTTGGGCCGATCCATTTCTTTTCCATCATGACGATAAGGATTATCTGTTTTTTGAGAACTACTCGTATAAAACCAAAAGAGGTAAAATTAGTTGTGGCATTTTAGAAGATGGTCAATTATCGGAAATTGGTGATGTTCTCGATTTTAATTTTCATTTATCGTTCCCATTTATTTTTGAAGAAAATGGCAAAATTTATTTGATGCCAGAAAGCAGTGAGAATAAAAAACTCCAAGTTTTTAAAGCTGTAGCGTTTCCTTTTAAATGGGAATTGTATGCTACTGCGTTTGAAGGCGAAGCTGTAGGAGATGCATTTTTTCATACCGACGAGGAACAGCAAAAATGGCTATTCCTTAATAAACAGGCGGCTAAAACAGCACCTATGAATAGTGAGTTGTTTATTTATAAGGTAGATTCTTGCAAGTTCAATTCCTTAATTCCACATCATCAGAATCCGGTGTTGATAGATGCTCGTGTGGCTCGTAATGGGGGCTCTATTTTTAAACACAATAATCAGTGGTACCGACCATCGCAACGAAATGTTGACGGGGTGTATGGCAGAGCTTTGAATATTAATAGGATTGATAAACTAACTATAGATGAATACATTGAAACCACGGTTCAGATTATTGAGCCCGATTTCGATAAAAATTTAATGGGTCTTCACCATTTACAACAATGTAATGGCACGTTTGTTTTCGATGCAGCGTATCGATATAGAGATTGATTAGTTTTAAGAACGCTGATTTAATTAGGGATACCATCCCATATTTCAATATCATCGACCCATTGGTACATGGGGTAATTATTGCCATAAACTTGTGTAATCATAATGAAATCAAGTTTGTCAGATTTTGAGGTTGTGGGGCCATGGTGTTCACCAATGAGCTTTCCATTTACTTTCATAGACGCGTATCCGTCATTAGTATCGCTCCATTTTAAATAATACTCTACTTTGAACCACTCGTTGGTAATTAATGGAATGTCATAATTTTCTATACGCCAAATAGGTTGACTTGGGCCAATATCGCCTTGAAACTGCCAATAAGGAGTGCCTCTAATATCTGTGGCCATAAAGGCAATCATTCTAAAACCATCTTTGTAAGAGGCATAATTTTCTGTTTTATACTCCCAAATAGCACGCCAAATATCTTTGCCTTTTAATGAAACATCATCAGTTTTCATCCAATAAGTCATATATAACTCATCAGGATTTTCTTTAATGTTATTTATTTGATAAGGGGTCTGTGTTACCTGAACGTCATAGTTAACACGTTGAAATAAGGTAGTGGTCTCTTTACCATTTGGACCAATAATTTTTTCTAAATAGTTGTCTATTGCTGATCCGCCATCATCATCAACGGTATGTATGCCACTTGGCTCTTTATCGTTAATAGAAGATCCTAATAGGGTAGGAGGCCAAGAACACCCTGTTGCGGTATCGGTGCCGGTAATGTATTGGTAATCGTATTTGTTTTTAGAAAGATGTACACCTTCAAAACCAGAGCTAAAAAGTAATTCAGCGGTTTTGGTTTGTGATGTTGAGTCGAAATAGGAGAGAGGTAAGTTTTCTGTTACATTAGTAGTAACAATAGTCTTTCCTACTTTTTTTTTATTTCGTTTGTAGTACTAGTATGTACTGCGGCAATTTTTAAATTATTGTCGTCTTGAACAGTACTTAATTGTACTTGTTGATTGGTGTCACGTATGACATACTCTGATACTAGATCATAGTCTTTACCACAAGAAGATAAACTTAAAAGAAAAATAATTGATGCTAGGGGGACGAAAAAGGTTCTGGATAATTTAAATGTCATGTAAAAGATAATAGAATTAAAGCGGTAAAATTTTAACGCGTTTCGAAAATATTTAAACTTTATCCATTTACGATGAAAAGTTCATTTTATTCGATGAAATGCACTATAAAAGTTATTAGACCCAATTGTTAATAACATTTATCGGTAGATCTTTAAGCGTATTGGCTTATGTTGTATGTGGGTTAAATAGTGGAAAAAGGTAGTAGTTTCAGATCTGGAGTAAATTTCTGTACATCCTTTTTTACTTAGTTCTCAAGTATAGCTTTAATCACAGGTACTAGCAACGAACGTTGAGATTAAAAATAGAAATCGGTACTACTAAAGATTTACCTTTATTTCGTTGGTTCTATAAATTTGAATTCGCAAGAGGTTTTGAAAAATGTGAACAATCTTTTCTTGGTAGTCTTCAGGAATACGACCGCCAATAATCCAATTTTTTTGAATATGCTTGGTGCTTTTCGCATTAAACTCCATCAGCAAGCATTGCAACGCTTCTTGGCGAGTTTCATCGTTCATTTTACTGAACATTTGTTTTATATTTTCGGTCATTGTTGGTTTTGGTGGTTATCAAATGTAAATAAAAAAGAGTTTCTGTAAACTATAAGTTATTCATAGATATCATTAAATTTTAAACAATTTAATAGTTGGTCATTATCTAAAAGCAAAAAGATGTAGCATCGATATTTGATTTTGCAATGAAATATTATTTTTTATATGGCCTTATGGAAACTTTAAAGAGTTTTTTAGATTACTTATTTTTAGCCAATCGACTTTATTAAAGTAACATGAAGCGGGCTTTTGTCGAGATTTATTTAACAGTATCTTTGAAATACAGTTAGAATGGCTTTTTAGAATTTTATTTTGGTTTTAATACCTAAATTCAAAAGCATTTTTAGTACCCTTAAATTTGGTGTCTTTTCATTTTGTTGTTTTCAAATTTCATCAGCTGAATTCTCGTTTCGTAACTTAAAATAGCTATCCGCTTATTATTGTTAACATTAGAAAGGGTATCAGCAAATACTTCCTATTTTTATAGGGTAAGCTTTAGTGCTCTATAGTTGAACTGGAGTAATTGAACTGAAAAATAACTAGAGAACCTATGAAAACACTTTTGAAAATTTCTTTAGCTGCGATGTTGTTTGCATCGCTTACCATGAAGGCGCAACAAGACACCAACCCGAATGTGATTTTAATTACATTAGATGGAGTTCGTTGGCAAGATGTTTTTACAGGAATCGACACCATTCTATTAAACAGTTCGTACACGCATAATAAACAGCTATTGTCTGAAAAGTTCGTTGGCACCTCTATAGAAGAAAATAGAACCTTGTTAATGCCTTTCTTTTGGAAAACGATTGCTAAACAAGGGCAGTTGCATGGTAATAGAACTAAAAAAAGCACTATAAACCTCACCAATAAAATGATGTTTTCATACCCAGGCTATAACGAGATTCTAACGGGTAGGGCAGATGATGAAATCATTGATAGCAATGATAAAGTATATAACAAAAATATAACCCTTTTAGAACTTGCGAATACCACTGAAGCCTATAAAGGTAAAGTTGCTGGGTTTGGTAGTTGGGACGTTTTTCCATTTATTATCAATGATAAGAGAAGTGGTGTACCTGTAAATGCTGGTTATATGGATGCTGTTGGAAACTTAACTGATAAAGAAAAACTGTTGAATGAAATTCAACGCCAAGCTCCGGTAATATGGGAGAGCGTTCGTTTAGATGTTTTTACACATCAGTATACCAAAGAGTACCTAAAAAAGAAGCATCCGAAGCTAGTCTACATTTCTTATGGAGAAACCGATGATTTCGCTCATGACGGCCATTTTGATTTTTACATGAAATCATTACACAATACAGATGGGTTAATTGCCGATTTGTGGAATTACGTGCAAACGGACTCCTTTTATAAAGACAATACCTATGTTATCATTACTACGGACCATGGAAGAGGAGAAGGAACGGAAGAAGGTTCTAAATGGACAAGTCATGGTAGCGATGTAGTAGGGGCAGAACAGACATGGATGGCTATTTTGGGCCCTGATGTTGCCGCTACAGGAGAAGCAAGTAATAACCAACTATACACCAATCAAATTGCACCAACAGTTTTAAAGATGTTGAATATTAAAATAGACAGCGCTAAGATGCCTGCAAAACCCATCGATATAAAATTACCTTGATATTTTTTAAACTTCGAATAAGTAGTATGGCACATCAT